>CANLIF010000151.1 GCA_947491175.1 Actinomycetota bacterium | reverse complement strand
GTGGTTGCGCACTTCCATTACGTGGTATTCGGTACCGTCGTATTCGCAATGTTTGCTGGCTTCTATTTCTGGTGGCCTAAGTTCACTGGAAAGATGCTGGACGAAAGATTAGGCAAGCTACATTTCTGGTTAGTTTTTTTTGGCTTCCACATCACGTTCTTAGTTCAACACTGGCTGGGAGTCGAAGGTATGCCTCGTAGATACGCCGACTACCTGGCAAGCGATGGATTTACGACGCTCAACATGATTTCGACGGTTGGCTCGATTGTTCTTGGAGCTTCTACTTTCGTATTCTTCTGGAACATTTACAAAACTTACAAGTACGCACCTATGGTCAACTGTGATGATCCTTGGGGCTGGGGCGCGTCACTTGAGTGGGCAACATCTTGTCCACCGCCACGACACAACTTCGTTGAGATCCCACGTATCCGTAGTGAGCGTCCAGCTTTTGATTTGCATCACCCAGAAGTTGCGGCAATGGAGCAATCAGATCGCGACCAAGCGTTTGAAAATGCTGCTAACGGTTCAAAGAAATAGGAGCTATTAAATGAAAATTGGTGGCAGTCTATTTGCACTGGGATCGATTCTTTATACTTTCCTTGGAGTTGTCTATTACTTCATAAGTGGTGATGTGATTGGAACATCGCTGCTGGGGCTGACCGGTGGACTTGCCTTCCTGATTGCTTTTTATGTCTTATTCACTTCCAAGCGAGTAGGCGCGCTCCCAGAAGACAACGAGTACGCATTGATCTCGGATGCTGATACCGACTACGGCTTCTTCTCACCACATTCTTGGTGGCCATTCGTTATTGGTGCATCTACGTTTGTCTTTATCCTTGGATTTGCATTTGCGCGCTGGATGATGGTTTTCGGCCTATTTGCATTAATGATGGCCATCTATGGCTTGGTATTTGAGTATTACCGCGGCGAGTTCGTTAAATAATCAAGCGCAAGTTTGATTATGGCCGGCAACTTAAGACTCGAAACAGCTTGTAAAGCTGGAGCCCTCGCAGGTCGTCTTTCGATAGCACTTGGACGCGGCCGGGGTGAAACCTTAAGCGGAAGAGTGATCCTTGCTCTTGACTCGAAGGCAATTTCAAAGCTGAGTTCTGACCGGGACATTCTTTTGGTGTCTGGAACTAACGGTAAAACTACTTCTACAAAAAACCTTGCCACGATACTTCGTGAGTTTGCTGGCGAAGGAGTCAGCACTAGTGAGTCCGGTGCCAATATGCCAGCAGGCATTGCCGCACTTTTGGCCCAAAATCCTCGAAATCGATTCGCAGTTATCGAGTGCGATGAAATGTACGTTCCAGAGATGTATCGGAAGCTTTCCCCAAAAGTCGTGGTCTTGCTAAATCTTTCTCGAGACCAACTCCATAGAACAGGTGAAGTGCGCAAAGTCGCTGCGCTTTGGCACGAAACATTTATCAAGGATGATGTCACAATCGTGATTGATCGAGATGATCCTTTTCTTGAGTACGCAGTAACCAATGCAGGTCATGTAATGCGAGTTTCCTTTAGTGGTCGCCGTCATCCAGATGCAGCCACCTGTCCTAACTGTGCGGCAATCTTAGATTGGTCGAAGGGGGATTACTTGTGCCCATGTGGCCTGGGATCCCTATTCCCTGACATCAGGGCCGACAAGCGACTTAATGGCCCGCAACGCAACACGGTTCTAGTGGTTGAAGCGGCCAGATTAATGGGCGCCGAGATTTCGGTGACCGAAGCTGATGATTTGATTAGCAGCGCACCGGATCGAATTCATGATTTTTTGGTTTCGGGTAAAAAGGTGCCAACCCATCTTGCTAAGAATCCAGAGAGTTGGCGGCAGGCTCTAGGGGATGTCACGGCCGATCAAGTTCTGCTGTCAGTTAATGCTCGCGGTATCGATGGCCGAGATACATCATGGCTATGGGACATCGACTACTCCAACCTGATTGGCAAGAAAGTTATTTGTACAGGGGAGAGACAACTGGATATTGCGTACCGATTGCGGGTGCAAGGAGTTGAAGTTTCGACAGCATCAAATTTTTCGCAAGCAGTCCAGTCTTTTCCAAGTGGGCCAATCCAGGCGATTGTCAGCTACACCGCATTTCAAGACTTGCTCGCAACTGAGCTGGGAATAAACAAGAGTGGTTCACAATGAGTCTTACGATTGTGCGCCTCTATCACGACTTACTTGGTACCTATGGCGATCAAGGCAATGCTGAAATTTTGGTTCATAGAGCCAGAGCCCGAAACCTAGAGGTTGATTTGGTTGAAGTAACTCCAGGTATGGCTATCCCTAGATCAGGGGACATCTACTTGCTGGGAGGCGGAGAAGATGGTCCGCAGTCTGCCGCTTTGGAGATGATAAAGGTTGATGGTGGGCTGAATTACGCAGCAGCGGGAGGGGCCACTGTGCTGGCAATTTGCGCCGGCTTTCAGATCATCGGAGAGTCCCTGCCAGACTCTACGGGTAAAACTACTTCTGGTTTAGGTCTAGTTGATGCCCACACTGCCTACGATTCATCACCGCGAAGCGTTGGTGAATTAGTGATCCAGCCAAGCCGGGGAGGCCTACCTGTGCTTACTGGCTTTGAAAACCATCAAGGTCTGACGCGCCTTGGTGCAGACATGCCGCCCCTTGGGTTAGTTAGAAGCGGAATAGGCAATGGTTTTAATAATCAAGAAGGCGTTTGGCATGGCAATGTTTTTGGAAGTTACATGCACGGACCAGTTCTGGCTCGGAATCCCGAGTTAGCTGATGCGGTCTTGCAATGTGCAATTGGACCTATGCAGGCATTTGAAGATCCATTAGCGCAGGCATTTGCAAAAGAGCGCAGAATTACCCTAGGTGGAATAACAACTAGTAGCTAAGTCGCAATAAAAATCCCCGCAGACCGAATTGGTCAGCGGGGATTTTTAACTTAGTTAGTGTTGGCTAATCTGCTTAAGGTGTGATTCAGCCTCATGCAATTCATGTGCCGCATGCTCGGCGGCTGCGCGCATTTCTGCATCAGTTGGAGTTGGAATCACATCAGAGTAGAACCATTGCGAAAGTTTGGCTCGGGCTCGGGACTTGGCGGCCTTTGGATTACGAACCCCGTTAGCATCAACTGCGGATGGCAATGCCATTGGAACAACATCGGCTTTGGCAAGCAG
>CANLIF010000150.1 GCA_947491175.1 Actinomycetota bacterium | reverse complement strand
CTTGGAGTCAAGAAGTCCAAGATATCCATCAAGATCAAGATTCTTTCCCCGGGAATCACACCCAAGACCAAAATCTTGGCAAAGTATCTAACAAACTGAGTTAACTAAAGTCAAAAGTAGTGGGGCGGGCTCGGACCGCCCCACTACTTTTCAAACCCTCATCTACCTGGCCACGAGCAACCATTTGGCCTATTCAACAAATGGTGGAACGACATTCACCAATGCTCCAACTGGAGAGTTGTCGCAGAAGGGCGTCTACGTCAACGGGTCCACTGTTTTTGTCGCTACCGGGTTTGGGGTGCAGGCTTCTACAAACTATTTCGCAACTGAACCCACTACTAGCGGGGTAAGTGCTGGCCTTGTAGACGCGTATGTGACTGGGGTATACGTGAACGGCGGAACACTCTATGCCTCCACATGGGGTGGTTTAGGTATCTCAACTGACGGTGGAGCTACATTCACTAACGACACCATCAAAAACTGCTTGGGCGACGACTTCGTCTTTGGTACCTTCGTCAGCGGCGGAATTATCTATGTCGCAACGGGTGGCGGTCTGAGCATCTCCAACGGACTGGGCGCGGGTTGCCCTGCATCTGGCGGAGGCACCGAAGTTTTGGCAGACACTGGAATCTCAACTCCAACTAGCTCTTTAGCTGCGATCGGATTAGGACTGTTTGCAATTCTTCTTGGATGTGTTGGGTTGCGGCGAAGAAGTTAATTTTCGCTTTCGGCAACTGTTGTCTTGAGGTATGCCGAGTAGTACGAACAATTTCCAAGCAAGTAGGGCGGGTTATGTCCGAACTGATTGACCGAAAAGTGTTGTGTGCGACGCCCTGTTTAGCCAGGCGACTGCACAAAGTGTGATTCGATCAGATTAGGGGCGGAATAGTATTGCTATCCGATCACATGCAATTCCAGCGATCATGGCATGGCGGACCAAGCATTCCCATAAAGTGGTACTTACTTCCCGCTTACTTGTTGAGCCATGCTGGGATTTTGATGGAAGGTTGATTAATTGTCTGACCAATTTGATTCTGACACGGTAGCCAAACTTATTGCCCGCCTTAATCGCGTCAGCAGCACATCACTTGCTGATGCAAGTAAGTCCACGACCCCACTTCGGGAACTTTCCTGCGAAATAACCGCAGTGCGACCTGAGTTAAAACTTGTAGGCAGAGCGATCACAGTGGATGCAAGTGATGGCTTGCTATCAATGGTAGCTGGGCTAAAAATTGCAGTAGCTGGCGATGTACTCGTGGTTCGGGGAAGTAAATCAGGGGCAGTGTCGGGTGAGCTTTTTGCCACCGAAGCACATCGAATCGGGGTAACGGGAATTGTGATTGATGGCTACTGTCGGGACCGCTCCGTTTTACTTGAAATAGACCTACCAATTTATGCCCGAGGTTCAAAGCCAAGTGCCCCGGGAACTTCTGCACTACCTGTGATCCAGATCCCGCTTGATATTGAAGGTGTAACTGTCCAGCCCGGTGATTACTTAGTCGGTGACGCTGATGGGATTGTAGTTGGAAGCATCGAAGAATTTACGACAGTAATTGATCGCGCTGAAGAAATTGAGAAATTTGAAGCAGAGTTGCGGGCAAAAATAGTAAGTGGCTCGTCCTTGTTAGACCACATGAATTACGACGAACATTTAGCTGCGCTGCAATCTGGCAATGAAAGCAAGTTGAATTTTTCATGACTTCTGAAATTCAATTTTCAGAGCGCATGGATGGCGTAAGACCATCCGCCATTAGGGATTTACTAAAGCTTGGAGATGATCCTGGCTTAATTTCTTTTGGTGGGGGTTATCCGGATCCGAGCCTGTTTCCGATCCAACAATTAAATGAAATTTATTCCAGCCTGCTAATTCCAGAACGATCAGATGTCTTGCAGTACACGGCCTCAAATGGCTTGCCCGGGTTACGATCTGAAGTTGCTAGGCGATTAAGCCGGGATGGAATGCCTTGCACCGAAGATGATATTTTGATTATTCAGGGCGCCCAGCAGGGACTGGATTTGGCCGCGAAATTAGTAGTTAACCCTGGCGACACCGTAGTTACTGAAAATCCAACGTTCCTTGGCGCGCTAATTGCATTTGCTCCGACGCAGCCAAGTTATGCCCCAGTGCGCACCGATGAATTTGGTATGGATACTGATCACTTAGCCGAGGTGCTAGCGGCTAATCCCAATGTTGTGATGATTTACACCATTCCGGAGTTTCAAAATCCAACTGGCGCAACTATGAATCTTGAGCGCCGCAAGCATTTGATAGAACTTGCAAATAAATACAACGTTCTCGTCGTTGAAGACGCAGCATATCGTGAATTGAGATACAAGGGTGAACAATTACCCACGATCAAAAGCTTAGATACCGAAGGCAGGGTTATCCATCTAGGTAGTTTTTCAAAAATTCTTGCCCCAGCGATGCGCCTTGGTTGGGCGCTGGCGAGTCCTGAAATTTTGGACAAACTCGCTTTGTTAAAAGTGGCTTCGGACACCCAAAACAGCACTCTCAATATGAACGCAACTCTTGAATATCTACGGCGTCATAACATTGATGAACATATTGCCAAGATCCGCCCCAATTACCTGCGCAAGCTCAATTTAATGGTTGCGACTATGCGAGAAACTTTTCCAGATGAAGTTAGTTTTACTGAGCCTGAAGGTGGATTGTTTACCTGGCTAACTTTCCCTACTGGTTTTGATGCGACCAATTTCATGAAGGAAACTTTGCTTCCTGAAGGGAAAGTTGCATATGTGCCAGGTGCAACATTTTTTCCAGTTGTTCAGGAGTCAAATCATGCTCGTGTGAACTTTTCTGGTGTTGAAGATGATCGGATTGTTGAAGGCATCACGCGATTAGGTAAATTGCTGAAGCAAACCCTTTAGTTTTAGGAAATTCCACTTCATCAAACCTAGATCGAGCGCTGCCAAGCATCCTAAGTAGTTGCGAAACTACCTCTTGACTAGTATTTGTGTGGCGCATAATATGTCAGAGAAAGTTGTGATGCCAAGGAACTTTAGAAGGAGGAGCTAATGGCTAAATCTCAATATGTCTTGGGCAAAGACATCGATTTAGATAAGGAAGTAATTCGCGATAGCCAAGGTAAGCGAATCACCAGCAAACGTGCAGAAAAAATAGTAAAAGAAGT
>CANLIF010000149.1 GCA_947491175.1 Actinomycetota bacterium | reverse complement strand
CGGCACACTTGGGATCGCACTGGCGCTATTGGCTCTCTCTGGTGGTGTTCACATTGGGTTAGCTTGGCGCAGACTTTACACATCTCAACAAAATCACGCCGTTTCCATGATTCTTGCAGCACTAGTTTTCTTATGGCTAAGCCCAACCGTTAGCTTCAAGCAATGGCCGATACCGAATTGGGTTATGGTCTCTTGCGATGTTGGACAAGGGGATGCAACTGTTATTCGGGTAGCTCGAAATGAAGCTGTCGTAGTTGATGTTGGGGCAGACCCAAAGGCCATCGACAGATGCTTAACTGACCTTCACATCAAGCGAATACCCGTTTTACTTTTAACACATTTTCACGCAGATCATGTCGGAGGACTTGAGGGCGCCATTGGTGATCGCGAGGTTGGCCAAATTCGAGTTGGTCCACTTAATGACCCGCAAAAAACTACCGAGTTTGTCCAGCGAGTCTTGTCGGACTTAAACCTGGAATCGACTGTGATGACTTATCCAGAACGTTTTGTTGTCAATGGAGTTTCATTCACGTGCATCTGGCCAAGTGAATTAATTATGGGTCAAGGTAGCGATGCGAATAATGCAAGTGTGGCAATTGTGGTTCAAGTAAATGGAGTTTCAATTCTGCTGACCGGCGACATTGAGCCACCAGCACAAGAAAAAATCGTAAGAGATTTACCTGCAATTAATTTCGACGTCATAAAGGTTGCTCATCATGGGTCTCGCTATCAATCAAGTAACTTTGCGCAGTGGGTAAATGCGGAAGTCGCCTTCATCTCAGTTGGAACTGATAACGACTACGGGCACCCAGCACCAGAAACTATTTCGCTTTATGAACTCACTGGTAGCCAAGTATTTCGAACAGATTTGAGGGGAGATTTAGCAATTTCAGTCCAGGATTCACAGATTCGGGTGGCGACCAGACGTTAGTCAGTGGCTCGTGACATATTGAAACTATGGCTAAGACATCTGCTACCGACCAGGCCCATGTGGTGTTGGCAGTAGGAAAAGAAGCCATCTTGGTTCAGCGAGTAATTGAAGGCGTTATGTCTTCTGCCCGTAAAGCAGATCCTGCAGCTGTTCGCCAAAATATTGTGGCGGGAGATGAAACTGCAGCTGGCGAATTAGCTAATGCGTTATCGCCATCACTTTTTGGGGAACTTACCGTCATTGTGGTGCAAGGAATTGACTCAGCCACAGATGACGTGGGCGCAATATTGTTAACTGCAATTGCGGCAGTACCTGAACATGTTCGCCTGGTGATTACTCATCCTGGTGGTGTTAAAGGAAAGAAATTACTCGACACAATAAAAAAAGCAAAAGTTCTCGAAGCATCCTGTGGGGAGTTATCCGCAAAAGATTTAGAAGCTGCGCTGATTGCAGAGTTTCGCAAACATAATCGCAAAGCAACCCCTGGCGCGGTCACTGCATTGAAAAATTCAATCGGTTCGGGCTTAGGCGAGTTGCTCGCTGCAGTTTCCCAGCTTTGTGCGGACACCGAGGCCGATGTCATAGATGAAGTCGAAGTTTCACAGTATTACGCAGGTGTGGTTGGCGTAATGGGTTGGGATTTAAGTGATGCAATGTGGAATGCACAGCCTGTTGAATTGCTTGAAAAGTTTCGCTGGGCTATGGCTAATGATTCAAGTGCAGCGGTGCCAGCAGTATCTGCAATCAGTAGCGGCCTACGGTCACTGATTAAATACGCCAGTGCTCCAGCAAATATGAGTGAAAATGAATTAGCACCGTTAGTTGGAGTGCCACCTTGGAAACTACGATTCTTGCGCGCGCAAAAAGCCAAATGGCATCCGGATCAACTTGCAGCGGCAGCGCGACTTTTGGCACTTGCTGATAGGTCCAGTAAAGGAACAGTTTATGACGTTGCAATTCCTGGTGGGCGGTCTTTAGAAAGTTCGCAAACTTTATATCACATGGAAAAAGAATTTATGGCAATCCGCGCACCGAAACCATAAGCACTTTAAGAATAAGCACGTTAAGAGTAAGCAGAGTAAGAATTAGGACTACCTGAAACTTGCAATAAAAAAACCGCCCGAAGGCGGTTTTTTCAAAATCTAATTACTTCTTTGTAGCAGTTGAGGCTAGTGATGATTTGCGGTTCGCTGCCTGGTTCTTATGGATGACACCCTTTGAGGCTGCTTTATCCAAGGCACGGCTGGCATCGCGAAGCGCGGAAGCAGTTGCTGCTTCATCACCTGTTGCTAGGGCCTCGCGGAAACGACGAACCTTTGTCTTTAGTGCGCTACGTACTGCCTTATTGCGTTCCTGGGCAGCAGCGTTCTGCAAAATACGCTTCTTCTGCGACTTGATATTGGCCACTTTTTGCCTCTTCGTTTATCGGTGTTCGAACCTCAAGAGTACCTGCCAAGTACCCGAATGCTCAAATTGTCTCCAAGTGTGGGATTATGAGCGAGTGTCAAAGGCAATTAACCCCCCAGCGCCGGGCGCCACAGACCCCAGAATGATTCGAAACTTCTGCATTATTGCCCATATCGACCATGGCAAATCAACTTTGGCAGATCGCATGCTCCAGATCACTGAAATTGTGGACCCACGACACATGCGAGCTCAGTACTTGGATCGTATGGACATCGAGCGTGAACGCGGCATCACCATTAAGAGCCAAGCCGTTCGCCTTCCTTTCGTGGCTGACGATAACGAAACATATGTATTGAACTTGATTGATACTCCTGGTCACGTTGACTTCACTTATGAAGTCAGTCGAAGTCTGGCTGCGTGTGAAGGCGCGATTCTGTTAGTTGATGCTGCCCAAGGTATCGAAGCTCAGACTCTAGCCAACTTGTACTTAGCGCTGGAAAATAACCTGACGATTATTCCGGTACTTAACAAAATCGATTTGCCAGCCGCCCAACCTGAAAAGTACGCTGCCGAAATTGCTCACATCATCGGCTGTGACCCAGCCACTGTGCTTAAGGTAAGTGCCAAAACAGGTGTGGGAGTGGAAGCACTCCTAAATGAAGTTGTTAAGCAGGTCCCAGCCCCGGTTGGTGATCCTGATGCGCCAGCGCGCGCGCTAATTTTCGATTCGGTTTATGACACCTACCGTGGTGTAGTCACTTACGTTCGAGTAATTGATGGCCGAATTCCACAGCGAGATCGCATCAAAATGATGAGCACTGG
>CANLIF010000148.1 GCA_947491175.1 Actinomycetota bacterium | reverse complement strand
TGTGCCTTCTGCACTTTCTGCAACTGGGGCATAACCGCAGGCGCGAAGTTTTTCCAAAACTATGTCGGCAGGAGAGGAGCTAACCACAATGCCGGGAGCTAATGATCGAAACTTTAAGGAGGCAAGCCGGCGATCTGCTTGGACAGTTGCAACCAACTGCTCGTCGTCACAACGCAGGTATATCGATGCCACACCAACCCGAAGCACACCATGTTTGCGCGCCACATCTTCAATCAGATAGGTAAGTGGTTGTGGCAATGGCGTCTTGGAAAGCGCTGCTAAGAATTCCAAAATGTCATTCGAAGATTGGCCTTGATCTAGGGCTCGGCGAATTGAATTTTCAGTGAATCGGTAAGTGGTCGCAGCTCCAGTTGATTCCACATCAGCAAGCACTGCCATAGTGCGGCGTTGATTTGCGGCTAATCGACCCGGCGCTAACGCTGTTAAGTCTGCTTGCACAATCACATGGTCAACTGGGTTAGGTAAGAGCGAGCCGAGAACTTTCGTTGGATCATCGCCCTTAGCAACCGATCGGCCAAACGAAGTTAGCGCACCAAGCGCAGTAATACCAAGGGTTGCCGCTTCCTCGAGGACTGCAGAAACTGCTGCCGCTCGAACCATTGAAGAACGCCTTGGGCGATGCCAATCTAGATGCTCAGTAATTATCACCGCGCTAGTAGTTGCGCCATCCTCAAGCCCAATAAAGATTTCAAGCAATGAGATTCGTAATGGGTTGATAAAGCCACGTTCAACTGCTGAAGTCAGCGAGTTGATTCGATCGCCACCATCACCACCAACAACGTGTGGTGCGCGAACCATGTCGCGCCACGACTGAGCTAAAAGTGCCCAGCGAGATGCGTCATCAACACTGAGCCAACGATCGTAGGCAGTAGTTGGGAGCCAGCCGTCATGCGCATCGGCGCCAAGTAAGCCAGAGGCAAAAGCAACTTCAATAACTAGCGCAGTTAAATGTTCCGAGACTCGCAGTAAATCTTTCGCTGCTGCCAAATCGCGAATTGCCAGCCCACCACCGCGCAATTGAGAAGGTGGTTCGATCGACCAGGTTTCCAGCAGGGTTTCAACAAGTCGAACAAAATCTAGGGCGGCGTGCGCGCCAGTGTCATTTACTCGCTTGTAGTCAACGGAGCTAAGAACTGGTTTACCACTATCGGTTTTGATTTCCTTAAGTAGCAAACCATTACGCAATGCAATAGAAACTTCGCGGGGAACAACAACAGAGGTATCACTGACGGGGACAATTAATTCATGTGCTAACAACCATTCCAGTGGTGACTTAGCATCTTCAATTCGCACTGAACGATTTGCTTGGCGCATTGTTCCGGCAGGTGTGCCCCACAAAAGTTGATTCATGATGTCGCGCACTTCATCCGGTCCACTTGCAAGGGTTTTTTCCGCCAGCGATTTCTTGGTTGCATATTCCCGAACTTTGCGACGGGAATCAGCAAACGAAGCAGCAAGGCCGCAAGGGTAGGCGCCAAAGGATTCTCGAGCAACGCGAACTAGATGTAGTTCTTCGTTATCACCCCAAACCAAAGCGCTGGAAAGCAATCGATCGATAGCGGCATCAATCGCTGTTGTGTTGTAGCCAATGGCCTCCGTTAGACCAGCATGAACTTCGGTTCGGTCAGCCGGATCGGGCAAGGCTGCTAAGACTTCGCAAACACTAAGTTCAATATGATTAAGCGCATCTAAGGCCGCCCCAACACTAGGAGAAGTTGTGGCCCGAACTGCGAGCTGACCTAGGTCGGTTGGTACTGGGTGAAGCAAATCTGGGCGTGTTGCGAATAAGACTTCTAGCTGTTCGTCACTTCGCTGCCGCAAATCATCGGCTAAAGACCGTGGTCGCATGACTGTTTCAGCCTTTTTGGAAGTGCCCATCTTTACACGTTACGCGGTTTAGGGTGTCTAGCGCCACTTGAGAATGTTCAGATTTCAGCAGTAACCAGAGCCTGAAAATCCCAGGTTTGGGTGGATTCGGACTTTTCATCTACCCTTGAGAGAGGCAATCGTTTAACGAATGTCACATAAAGTAACCAGCGCAAGGAGAACACAGTGCCTACAGGCAAAGTGAAGTTTTATGATTCCGAGAAGGGCTTTGGCTTTCTTCAAACGGATGAAGGCGAAGAGGTATTTTTGCATGCCTCCGCACTCCCAGCTGGCACCTTAACTTTAAAGAATGGCACCCGCTGCGAGTTTGGCGTCGCCGATGGCAAGAAGGGCATGCAGGCTTTATCTGTTCGAGTCCTAGAAGCGCCACCAAGCGTTGCCAAAAGTGGCCGCAGGGACGCTGAAGATATGGCAATTGTTTTGGAAGATGTCATCAAACTTCTTGATGGCTACGCCGGAAACTTGCGTCGGGGACGTTACCCAGATGACAAGCAGACAGAAAAGCTAGTTGCAGTGCTTCGTGGCGTTGCCGATCAGATTGATGTTTAATTGAAAATTGCAACTTCTGCGGTCGAGATTGCTCGAGCCGCACTTCTTGAATCCATCCCAGCCGATCATGTCGGCAAGGCTTTGGATTCCGTTGTCGAGCCAACTGAAGATTCTTCGGTAAAAATCACAAGCTACACCTTCGAGTGCACCTCGCCTGGTTACCCGGGTTGGTATTGGGAAGTAAGTCTGGTCGAAGTTAGTAGCCAAGCTGAACTTTCTGTCAGTGAAGTTAACTTGCTTCCAGGTTCAGCCGCACTAGTACCTGAGCAATGGAAGCCTTGGGCTGACCGTGTTGAAGCCGGTGACTTAGGCGTTGGCGATCTGTTGCCAGTTTCGGAAAATGACGAACGCCTAACTGCAGGCTTCACTGCCCTTGGCGACCTTGAAGAACTTGCCGAAGACCTGGCACCATTACATCCAGTGCAATGGGAACTTGGTTTAGGTCGCGAAAAAGTTTTAAGCACTGTTGGTCTAGAGCGCGCAGTCGATCGCTGGTTTGAAAAACAAAATGGCCCACGTTCAGCCATGGCTAAATCTGCGCCAGCGCATTGTGGTTCGTGCGGATTCTTAGTTGCAATCGGCGGATCAATCGGTCAAGTCTTTGGTGTTTGTGGAAATGAATTCGGCGCAGCTGATGGTCAAGTTGTAGCAACAACATTTGGTTGTGGCGCGCACTCGTCAGTTCGGGTGCAGCAAGCAACCCCAATTCCAGT
>CANLIF010000147.1 GCA_947491175.1 Actinomycetota bacterium | reverse complement strand
TGACGAAAAATGACCGGGTACTGATAGTCGATGACGTCCTGGCTACCGGTGGCACAGCATGCGCTGCGATTGATTTAATCGAGGAGTGCGGAGCACAAGTTAGCGGGATAGCGGTTTTGCTTGATCTTGTTTTCCTTGGCGGTAGCGCAAAGGTTAAAAACCGAGACGCCAGAATCGACTTCTTCGCTGTCCTGTAGGTTTCCAAATAGAATGTTGGAAGACTAGGGAGGCGAGATGACAACTGAATTGTCGGCTGGCCTGCCACTTGCCTTAACTCAGCGCTTCCCTCAGGGTTTACAGACTCCCATCCCGGATCAACTCCAAGACGTTATTGATACTTTGCTCAAGTTTCATCCAGGCAGTGAGCATTCTGAGATTATTCGTGCTTATCAGACAGCGGACTATCTACATCGAGCCCAAAACCGCAAGTCGGGCGAGCAATACATAACCCACCCAATTGCTGTTGCCGGGTTACTTGCAGATTTAGGTATGACAACTTCAACGCTAATTGCCGCGCTGCTTCATGACACTGTAGAGGATACCGAATATGACTTAGAGCATCTGCGTAGTGACTTTGGAGAAGAAATTGCTGGCTTGGTTGATGGTGTAACCAAACTAGATAAGCTCAAGTACGGTCAAGCATCCGCATCAGAAACAGTTCGCAAAATGGTTGTTGCTATGGCCAGAGACATTCGAGTTTTGGTCATTAAGTTAGTTGATCGACAGCACAACATGCGGACTCTGTCGTTTCTACCTTTGGAAAAGCAAGAGCAAAAAGCGCGCGAAACTTTAGAAATCTATGCGCCATTGGCACACCGCCTTGGCATGAATTCCGTTAAATGGGAGCTTGAAGATTTAGCCTTTGCTTCGCTTTATCCAAAGATGAGTGACGAAATTGCGCGATTGGTTTCACAACGTGCGCCGGCCCGGGATGAAAGCCTGAAAATCATTGTGGATTTCGTCAATACAGATCTTGTCGAAAATGAAGTCAAAGCAACAGTTAGTGGTAGACCTAAGCACTTTTACAGCATCTACCAAAAGATGATTGTTCGAGGCAGAGATTTTGACGACATCTACGACTTAATTGGAGTGCGGATCTTGGTAGATAGTGTCCAAGATTGTTATGCCACTCTGGGAATTATTCACAATCGTTGGAATCCAGTGCCTGGTCGATTCAAAGATTACATTGCGATGCCCAAGTTCACGATGTACCAGTCCTTGCACACCACAGTGATCGGACCAAATGGTAAGCCAGTTGAATTTCAAATTCGAACCCAAGAAATGCATCGCGCCGCCGAATTTGGTGTTGCCTCACACTGGCGTTACAAACAAGACAAAGTGGCCGGCAAAGATGGGCCAGATGATCTTGGTTGGGTTCGTCAACTTCTAGATTGGCAGCGAGAAACTGCCGACCCTGGCGATTTCCTGGATTCTTTGCGTGATGACTTGGGCGCATCTGAAGTGTATGTCTTCACTCCAAAGGGTGAAGTATTAGCGCTACCTGCAGGAAGTACACCCATTGACTTTGCCTACTGCGTTCACACTGAGGTCGGCAATCGCTGCGTTGGATCCAGAATTAACGGAAAGCTTGCGCCACTAGACACCAAGTTGGTGAATGGTGACAACGTAGAAATTATTACCAATAAGTCCGATTCTGCTGGACCATCTCGGGACTGGATCAACATCGTTGCTAGTGCCCGCGCTAAGTCAAAAATCAAGGCTTGGTTCTCAAAAGAGCGTCGCGAAGAAGCAATCGAGACTGGCAAAGAAGCCATAGTGCGAGCTATGAAAAAGGGTGGGGTGCCACTTAGATTGCTCACTAACAGCATGCTGAACACTTTGGCGCTGGAATCCAATTACGCAGATGTTAGTGCACTTTATGCAGCTGTGGGTGAAGGCCATCTAGGCGCCCAAACTGTCGTAACTAGGTTGACGGCTTCACTTGGTGGCGAAGAAGGTTTAATCGAAGATGCATCAGAGCAGGTACTGCCAAGTCGGGTGGCGCACCGGCGTGACGCTAAACCGGATCCTGGCATCACAGTAATCGGAGCTAACGACACTTGGGTGAAATTGTCACGCTGCTGTACACCTGTTCCAGGAGATGAAGTACTTGGGTTTGTAACTCGAGGATCTGGTATTTCAGTTCACAGAACAGATTGCGTAAATGCCGATGATTTACGGACTCAACCCGAGAGGCTTGTCGAAGTCGGATGGACACCAGGCAAGAGCAGTATCTTTTTGGTCAACATCCAAGTTGAGGCACTCGATCGCGCCCGCTTATTGTCAGACGTTACGCGAGCGCTGTCAGACCAACATGTAAATATTTTGAACGCATCAGTAACAACAACTAGGGACCGAGTGGCAATTTCACGCTTCACATTTGAAATGGGGGACCCGTCGCACCTAAGTCAAGTATTACGAGCAGTAAAGGGAATCGACGGCGTCTACGACGTTTATCGAGTTTAAAACTTAACGTAAAGTTGCGGCACCTGAGCGAGCTGCATCGAGTAAGGCCTGTGCTTGCGCAATCTGAGCTTCAAGCTTTGTCGCATCACTGTCTTTTCCTGCTGTTTGGGCAGCAGTTTTTTGCTTTTCTAACTTTGCGATACTGGCTTCAAATGAGGTAACCAGCGAGTTGGCACGCTGCACAACTTCCGGCTTGGTGCGATGCCATTGTTCTTCTTGAACGTTGCGAATTGCATCTTCGACTGCTTTGAGACGACGTTCAACTTTATCTTTGTCATTACGCGGGACATGTCCGGCTTTCTCCCACGCCTCTTGAATTTCGCGCAGTGCGCCCTTGGCTGAGTCCACATCTGTGATGGGTAGCAAAGCTTCAGCCTTCTGAAGTAATTCAAGTTTTACTTCTAAGTTCGTGGTGAATTCTTCGTCACGTACCGTGTTCGCAGCATTGCGACTTGCGAAGAATTTGTCTTGGGCTGATTTGAATTCAGCCCAAAGTTTTTCGTCTTGACCCTTAGCAGCGCGAGCGGTGGCTTTCCAATCGTCCATCAGTTTTTTGTACGCCGTGGTTGTGTTCGCCCATTCAGTTGATTCGGCGAGTTCATCAGCCTTCTTAATGAGAGATTTCTTAAGGTTGACGGCCTCGGTGCGTCCAGCATCCAAGGTGGTGAAATAGGCACGCCGTGCTTTATCAAATGCGGATCGTGC
>CANLIF010000146.1 GCA_947491175.1 Actinomycetota bacterium | reverse complement strand
GCAGTCGTCAATTCTGGCAAAAGATTTTGAGTATCAATAACAGCTGCACGGACTGCAAGTTGAATTTGCTCGTAATAAGTTTTGAAATCTGGTTGCGCTTGAACTTTTGCCGCAGCGTCAGCAACAGTCAGCATGGTGCCTTCAGCAGGAGTTAAAACTGATTGTCGTGCAACATCAGCTGCTTGCTGCAATGCCTGCTGCCATTCTTGCGGTGAGCATTGATTAGGTATTGCGGTTTGCGTTAGGACTTGCGCAAGTCCATGCAAATACTGAGCCAGGATGACACCAGAATTTCCCATGGCAGAACTCGCAGCGCCTGCTGCCAGCTCCTGTGCGTACTCGCCTAGGTCTGTCGATTTGCCTGAACTAGCAGCGATCCCAGCCTTAAGGGTCTGCAAGGAATTCGAGCCAGTGTCTGAATCAGGCACTGGATAAACGTTTAAATCATTGAGTAACTGTTCATTTTTGGCCAGTAAGTCCTGGAATCCGACCACTATTTCGCGGAACATACCAGCGTCAATCGCTAAATTTCCATTGTTTGCCACGCATCTAGGCTACCTGTCTTAACCACGGATTGACGGTGGGCCAAGCCCGTAGTTATAGGCTTTCCAGGAACCCGAATTGGAATTTCTGAGCATTCGCAGGTAGTCTGGCAAGGCTTAACCAAGCACCCCTTCAATCTTCAAGGAGTCATCGTGGCTGCTGTATGTGACGTCTGTGGCAAAGGCCCAGGCTTTGGCCACGCCATTTCCCACTCACACCGTCGTACCAAGCGTCGTTTCAACCCAAACATCCAGACCGTGCACGCAGTTGTTAACAACTCGCCAAAGCGTCTAAATGTTTGCACATCTTGCATCAAGGCTGGAAAAGTTTCCCGCGTCTGATCGCTAACTAATCTTGTAATCCCCTCGGCTTTTAGCTGGGGGGATTTTTAGTTGCTGGAAACGTTTTGTGTTCGGAACCTAAACGGATACGCCACCTTCGCGAAGTGCATCCCTTAATTGACCGTAGAATCGATCCGACGGTGACTTAGTCACTATCCTGATTGTTTGACTCACTGGGACATTGGATCTGATAGCCAGGTCATTGCGCGTTCTTAAGTCTTGAAGCATCTTTGCCGTAGGCGGTTTATCTCGTTTAGAGATGTTGCAATGGGCATGACTCACCACCAAGTTCCAGACACCGTCGATCTCTACTCCGCGCCAAAAGTCAGAGATCAAGAACTTGCGCGCTACGTATGCTCGTGCAATGACATGGTCCACGTGCGGCGTTTCAGGCATGTCAGACAATGGTTGCTCGCAATGGAAACACAGTCCAGATTGAAACCCAGTTAGTGCTGGGCGCAGTCTCGCAATCTGTGGCCTTCTGAGCATATTGGCTCCAGCAACATCCCGACGCAGTTCCAAGAATTCCCGATCAGCAGATGCAACCACACCCTGGATGCGAAGCGTTCCACCAATTTCTGGGCTGAATGATGCTTCGACGATGTTCCATCGGGAAAACAATTCATCTTTTAAAACAGTTAGATCAGGCGAACTTGCTACTTGCATGAGCTGGTTGGAGAACTTAACTACTTGAAGTCCATTTACTTTCTCTAATGAGTAGAAATCAAAGTCGCGAACAAAGCCATCCGGAATATTGTGAAACTTTTGCATAACCATGCCTGGCATAGATTTCATCGCCGCCTGAACTAACAATTCCGTGGGCTGCCCAGCCTGCAGGGTCGTTTCGCGTTCTCGAGCAAGTATTGACAACATGTCTGAAGTACTACTGGGGTCTACGCTGGGACCCTGGGGATACTCACTATGTTTGGCCATTTCCAGTGAATAAATTCTTGCCAGTTCTTCAAGAGTTACGTGAGTTTTTCCGCTGCTGGCACTCTCCAGTAGCGCATGACCTAACGCAAACTTGTAGGTCCGAGTGTTATCACCCAACAGCACGATAGTCCGCCACGCAGCCTGAGGCGTTGGGGCAGTACTATAGAAGTTGCTCATTGCTAATTCGTAACATGCCGAGGTGAGAAATGTGGGCAAGCTTGTACGTGATTTGATTCCTGGAATTATTCATGCCTCTGGGCGCACACCCGAAACAACCATTGTTACCGGATATGAATACATAGAGGCCCTGAAGGAAAAACTACTTGAGGAGGCCCATGAAGTCTTGGACGCACCAAGTGAAAAGGTAATTGAAGAGATTGCTGATGTTCAAGAGGTCCTCTCAGCATTAATCTCAGCACTAGAAATCAATCTGCAAGAATTGGAACAAGTCAAGCATTCAAAGCGCCTTGAACGTGGTGGCTTCACTGAAGGAATAATTCTTCATTAGAAACTACAGAGACCACTTCGTCAATTCTTTGGAGGTGCGCAGATTTTTTAACGAATCCCCTCGGCTTTTTGCCGGGGGGATTTTTAGTTTCCGGAAAAGTGATCCCAGCCTTTGCCGAAATAAGTCTCACCATCAACAGTTACGACCGGCTCGCCTGATTCAACTGAACCGATAATGGTCCAGCCAGATGGCACATCGAGCGCGGTTTTAAACGTTGCAGCAAACGCGTGATCTTCGCCACCGGTCAGGATCCACTCAAGTACATCTCCATTAAAGGCCGACGCTGCGGCAGCAAGCGGTTCTGGGATTTCAAATTCTGAAGTCTTGATATTGATTGAAACACCTGAAGCTTTTGCGATGTGACCTAAGTCAGAAACTAAGCCATCACTGATATCGATCATTGAAGTTGCGTGAGTTGCTAATCGAACTAACTCATATGGAGGTTCAGGGACGCGATGAGCTCCAACTAAAACTCGTGGCGATCTAAATCCACGCGAAAGCATTAACAGTCCAGCTTGCGCAAAACCAAGTCGTCCAGCCAGCGCCAAAACATCGCCTGGTTTTGCGCCCGATCTAAGGATTGCGGTTCGCTCACCAAGTTCCCCTAGCGCAGTAACGCTGATCGCAATCGTGTCACCGCGAACAATGTCTCCCCCGACCACAGTCACACCGACCAAAGCAGCTTCTTCACTTAAGCCATCAGCCAATCCCATTACCCAAGACACCGGTGTTTGAGAAGGTAAGGCAAGCCCGACTAGCAATGCTGTTGGTGTTGCGCCCATGGCAAAAATGTCTGCCAGATTTTGGGCTGCAGCTTTACGACCAATGTCTTTTGCTTCGGACCAATCAAGACGG
>CANLIF010000145.1 GCA_947491175.1 Actinomycetota bacterium | reverse complement strand
TTACTTGGGCAGTCACAGTAATCTTCCAGCACCGCTGCGGTTCCACCTTCAAGGATTCCATCAGCAAAAAACTTAACTGTGTTTCCAGTTATCCATTCGGACGCTTCTTTGTTAACTCGATCTCGGCGAGCTATGTTGCTTTCAAGTTTGGTGCGCCAAACGCCTTCGGGTTCAGCCAGCCACGCTAAGTTCACGCGGAACTTTAAAGCACCAGCTTTTGCGCCTTGCAGCCAAGTTTCTAAGGTGTCATCTTCAACCCAAGCGTCTTGGGCCCAAGTAACTCCAGCCGAAGAAAATGCTTTTGAAGCCGCGTCCACTACTCGGTCGCGTTGATTGGAATCAAGTTTCGGTAAAAGTTTGTAAACCATATTCCAAGCGCCCCACTCGCGCAAAGTTCCAAGAACTGTGCCATCTGGTCGCAAAACAATTTCGCCATCATGTGGCTGTGGTGTTTCCGGAGTAATGCCGGCAAGTTCTAGCGCCTTGGTATTGACCCAGGCTGTGTGGTAATCCATGGCACGAAGTACTACAGGGCGATCCGGAACGATTTCGTCTAACCATTTTGCATCAAACTCGCCGCGTGGCGCCAAACTTGGATCGTAACCTTCACCGCGTACCCACGGGGCATCGGGATTTTCGTCAGCCCAAGTTTTAATCGCTTCGAGCAGTTGTTCGAGTTTTTCAGGGCCGCGTACCGGTGCAAACAAAGTTTCGGTGCCACCAAAAATTGGGTGAGCATGTCCGTCACCAAAACCTGGCAGCAGAGTTGCGCCCTTTAGATCAATGGTCTCATCCGCCGACAACGTGAGCGCATCAGCACCATGAGCAACTATCAGGCCATCAGTGACACCGAGTGCATCTGATGATTCGTTTTGGTTTATCCAAACCTTGCCGTTATGCCAAACGGTAGTTGTCATTATTTTCTCCCATTGTTGAAGTTAAAAACATGTTGAGGATTAAAGCCGAAGACCAAAACTTGTTAGGAATACTTTTGCAGATTTTTCAAAATCTGGTGTGGGAATGTTGAATTAAAGTTGAGATAGTCCATAGGCAACCGCGTACCTATGTCCGAGTTTTCCAGCAACATTGCCACGCCCAATTGCAGTGATTCCTGGTACTTGACTCAAAATTGGGATTAGTTCATCGTCAGCGGCAGGACCGCCAACCACAACTAAGTTCAAACCTGCCGTCGTAATTTCGTGAGTTGTAATACTTCTAATGAGTCGAGCAACGTTTGCGCCAATAGCAGCCTGCTTTAAGGCCTGGCGCATTATGCGCCATTCAGCAGGCTGTAAGTTCTGACCAAAAGTCAGATAGCCAGCGGGGCCAGGGGCAATTAAGGAACCCATCGCGGAAGCGGGATATGGCTTAGATTCATCAGCGAAAGCTTTGCTGCCGTCTTCGGCAAGCAATACATGTGGTGATTCCAGTCGCTGAGCTGGACCACGTTTAATCCAATCGGCGGCGCCACGTGAAGTATCTAAAGCAAAGGCGACCGCTGCAGTCAATAACTCACCGGCACCAGCAGCTGATAACTCGACAGTGCTGATTAAATCAATTGTGCCGCCACCAATATCTAAAACGGCCGCATCTGTCGCCAGTCCCGGAGTACTGCGTGCGCCTATCTTGGCAGCGTGTGCTTCGGACTGTGCAATCACAACTGGAACTCCAAAAATTTCTGATAAATCACTCGGAGTTTCAATACTTGTTGCGGCTAGTTGGGCTATTGCTAAGTCTCGAGTATGTCCAACTTGGCGCAAGCCACGGTCAGCTAAAACTTTAGTTATATCAAAAGCCCAAACATCGGATGTTAATACGGCATCAGGAATATTGACTTGCGCAATGTCACCAATTTTAGATTGAGAAATTTCAGCAATTGCATCGAACAAGTCTTGAGTTGTGCCATTGCGCCAACTCACCAAGCCATTTTGAATTTCAGTTGGGCTTGTTGATTCTGCAAACAGACCAATCAAGACGGTGCGATCATTTCGAACCCAACGAACAATTTCAGAAAGTGGCGATGCATCCTCCTCAGTTAGTTCAAGTGCAGCTCGCAGGGCCCAAATGTCGGTGGCTGCTTGCACTGCAGTGCTTTGTGGTCTAACTTCCAAAAATAGTTTTAACGCACTAAGCGCAATAGCGGTATCAGCTCCATCAACTACTGGCATTTTCTTAATAACACGCTTAGCAATAAGTACGGCTTCGTCGTCAGCAATTACAACTCCCGCGATGTGTGCACCCTGGCCAATCACTTGATTAATCCTGTTGGCTGCAACTTCATAGCCTGTGCCAGTCGGCACGATTGCAATCGCTGGAGAGCCGGACTCAATTTCATCAGTGATCAACCACGGCTGACCAACAACCCAGCCATCGCCGACAACGCTTTGATGTGCAGTCTTAATGATTTGTAGGTTTCCAGTATTTGGTAACGGCTCGTGAATAGTGGAAGTTAAGGTTTCAACTGGATTCCACGGCGCGACTGAAACTTGCGTGGCAACAATGTTGTGCTCACGTTCGATGTTTTGCAATAAAGAAAGAGCGGCCTTTACCGATGCCTCTGATCCTTTAACACCTCGTGTTGGGCGGCGATCCCACGCGATTGGTTCAGCCCCATTTGAAATTACAATTTCAGTCGTCGAGTTTCCAATGTCTATCCCAGCGACTAGTTTCATAAGGACTATTTTGCGGTAAGTCCACGACGAGCGTAAACATCAGCAGCTTGTCGAAATAACTCAGAGTTCTTGGTAGCACCGATTGCCATTAAGTCATTCGCAATTTGGAGTAAATCTTGTGCACTCGATCGTCCGGGGCGAAGTGCGTCGTAGTATCGCAAAATTGTTTCATCTGGCAGCCCAGTCAATTCTGCAGCTCGCAGAAAATTCTCAGCTAATTGAGGATTGCCGTTATCGCGAGCAACTTTGGCTTGGTGGACCAAAGTATTTGGATGAATCCGAACATCATCAAGTGTTATGTCACCACGGCGAATCGACTCCACAGTCACTTCGGAGACATTCTTACCTGAAAAACCCACTTGTGAACTCATGACTATCTCAACTCCAATACTTCTGGGCCATCTTTAGTCACGCAATTACGTTCAATCGCAACGAGTGAAACTACTTTGGTGTGGTAACGCGCTTCGATGGCTTCGTCAGAGTAAGGATTGCGAACTGGTTCAGGGGTTGCTCCCTTTGCATGACGCCCAGCATTGATGCCCATCAT
>CANLIF010000144.1 GCA_947491175.1 Actinomycetota bacterium | reverse complement strand
TTACGTGGACATGAAACCGATCGCTTAGCTGCTCTGGTGACAGAGATAAACAAACTAGGTGGCAATGCTTCGGAAACGCCTGATGGATTACACATTCAGCCAGCAAAATTACACGGCGGTCAGTTTTCCACTTATTCCGATCATCGCATGGCTATGGCGGGAGCCGTGCTTGGACTAGCTGTTACAGATTTGGTAATCGAAGACATCGCAACAACTGGCAAGACTTTGCCGAACTTTGCCAAAATGTGGCAAGAGATGATTAGCGCGTGAATCAATTCGACGAAGATTCCATCTCGGGTAGACCTACTCGGGGTAATTCAAGGCGTCGAACTAAAGACCGACCAGATTTTTCTACCGCAGAAATTGGCCAAGTTATTGGCGTGGATCGCGGCCGAATTACCTGCCTGGTTCCGGCCGGTGAACTCTTAGACAACCAAGTTCAAGTAACTACAGTTAAAGCTCGCGAACTTGGTCGCAAAGGTGTCGTTATTGGTGATCGAGTTCGGCTAGTTGGTGACCTGTCAGGCACAACCGACACCTTGGCACGTTTGGTTGAAATCATAGATCGAGAAACTGTGCTAACTCGAACCGCTGATGACAGTGATCCGATTGAACGGGTAATTGTGGCAAACGCAGATCAGATGGCGATTGTTACAGCCGCTGCAAATCCTGAGCCTCGCATTGGGCTAATTGATCGCGCGCTTGTTGCAGCATTCGAAGCAGGCTTAGAGCCACTGTTGATAATTACAAAAGTAGATTTAGGTTCTCCGCAAGACATACTCGACAACTATTCCGGTATGGACTTGCGACACATTGAAGTGAATCAACAAACCGGCGCTGGAATCTCTGAAGTTAGAGCTGCATTATCCGAAAGAACAACTGTATTTCTGGGGCACTCTGGTGTTGGAAAATCTACCTTAGTAAATTCACTTGCTCCTGACGCTTCTCGAACTACTGGTGAAGTAAATGATGTGACGGGTCGAGGGAAACACACCTCAACATCTGCTCGGGCAATTCCACTACCTAATGATTCTGGTTGGGTCATCGATACTCCAGGTCTTCGCTCGTTTGGGTTAGCGCACGTAAAACCTGAAGACATAATTGAATCGTTCCCGGAATTAGTTGATGGCGCTAATGAATGTCCCAGGGCATGTACGCACGTCAATTCCCTTGGTCAATCACCACCTGACTGTGCATTAGATGCTTGGGTTACTCAAAACCATGCGGGCGCTGCTGGTGAAGGCCGCCTAACATCACTTCGCAGGCTTTTGTTTGCACTCCAGACACCATCTAGTTAAAATCTGTTGTGCTGAAATTCGCAGTGTTGATTTCTTTCTCTTAGCCCGAGCCAGTAGCGTGAAGTCATGAACTCTGATCTGGAATTAGCACTCAAAATGGCTACGATTGCAGACCAGTTAGCTATGTCTCGATATCGAGCTCTTGATCTGAGCATTGAAACTAAGCCTGACTTCACGCCTGTAACCGAAGCGGATCGCGCCGTTGAAACGGCGTTGCGTGAGATGCTGGCAACCGAGCGGCCATCTGATGGAGTAATTGGCGAAGAGTTTCCTAATAAGAATGAGACTGCTACTCGAACTTGGATTATTGATCCAATTGATTCAACTAAAAACTATGTGCGAGGCGTTCCAGTATGGGGAACTTTGATTGCACTTGCCGTTGATGGCAAACCGCAAGTGGGTGTGGTCTCAGCACCTGCAATGGGACGACGCTGGTGGGCCAGCCCTGAAGATGGCGCATTCACCCAAGATGTAGAAGGCTCAGTGCGCTCGATTAAGGTTTCGGCAGTCCGAGATTTAGCTGATGCTTCGTTTTCATTTTCAGATTCCGTTGGGTGGGAAGCACTTGGTTCCGATGTGCTGACACGAATTACCGCTAGTGTCTGGCGAAGTCGGGGCTATGGTGATTTTTGGTCACACTTACTTGTTGCCGAAGGCGCAGTTGATATTGCAATTGAACCAGAGCTGCAAAATTATGACATGGCTGCCTTCATCGCCGTTGTGTTGGCCGCAGGTGGAAGTGTCACCGGCGCTAATGGCCAAGATCCATTAGTTGCTGGGCAAGCCATTACAACAAATGGTCTGCTTCACAAATTAGTACTTGAACTAATTAAGTAAGCGGGAGATTCTTACCGGCATCCCCGACGCTGGCCGCAATGTCACGGAAGCATCAATCGGAACTGGCGAAGTATGGATTGCTTCGATATCCCAATTACTTGCAATGTGCGCAAGAATTTGTGAGCCTTCAAGTCGGGCCATTTCCTTTCCAATACACAGTCGAGCACCCGCTCCAAATGGAATGTATCCAAGTTGTGGCGAGCCAGCCAGAAATCTATCTGGGATAAAAGCATTGGGGTTTTCCCAAGCTTTCGGGTTTCGGTGCACTAACCATGGACTAACTATCACAAGTGAATTTGCCGGGATTAACACATCGTCAACAGTTAAGTCACTTAAAGTCCGACGTGTGATGACCCAAGCCGGCGGATACAAGCGCAGGGATTCGTCGAACACAAGTTGGGCTCGCGTCGGGTCATTCTTTAGCCTTTGCATTTCATTTGGATTGGTAACTAGTAAGTGCCAAGCCCAGGTCAGTGCACTTGCAACAGTTTCATGTCCAGCAACAATAAAAGTTGCGATCTCGTCACGGATTTGCTTTCTTGTTAACGGAATTTCCAAATCTGGATCAAGTAGAACGTCTAACATATCCCGGATTGGTGCCTGATCTGGAAGTTGATTTAGTTCGCGAGAAGCAAGAATCGCATCCACTGCTTTATCAAGACGCCTAATGGCTTGTTTCATTTTTAGATTTGCAGGTGTTGGAATAATTAGTGGAAGTGAAATTGGATTTCGGGCCCGTACCACCACCCCGTGCAATGCGGTTAGTGTGGCTGACGTGATCTCGTCAACATCGTCATCAACTTCAATTCCAAAAAGTGCGCCACAGGTGATCTCAAGTGCCAGGCTCATCATCGCGTGATCAATGTCAATTATTGCTGAGCCATCTGATGTAAGCGCCGTCCACTGGTTATCAAGTTTTGCTAGACCCGATTCGATGTGGTGCTCGGACAGGGCAATCATTTCTTTGTGGAATGCGGGCTGCAACATTCTTCGACGTGGCCGCCACGCCTGAGTATCGGCAGTTAGTAAACCCTCGCCGGTTACCAGCGAAAGATTGTTGTACTGCAAGGTGAGCTTGGATGTTTCATTGTGCTGGTTTACCAGAACTTCACGGGCTCCCTC
>CANLIF010000143.1 GCA_947491175.1 Actinomycetota bacterium | reverse complement strand
TTGGTGCCTTAACGCAAGCCCATGATGAATTTGGCATGACACTTACCTGTGTCACTAACAACGCTTCGCGCTCACCGCAACGAGTTGCGCAACATCTGAATGAACTGGGTTTGCAGGTTACGGCAGACGATGTTGTGACTTCCGCGCAGGCTGGCGCTGCCGAACTTGCGAAGCTAATTCCGCAAGGCTCGAATGTATTTGTGTTAGGCAGTAAAGATTTGGCGCGCGAAGTTGAACTGGTCGGATTGAATCCCAGCCATGATGTTTCGCAAACCTACAACGCAATGATTCAGGGTTACTGGCCAGACATGCCATTTCGCGTCCTCGAGTTTGCTGCTAGTGTTTTGCGATCTGGTGTGCCATGGGTGGCAACGAATATGGATATGACAATTCCAACGCCCACCGGTGTTGGTCCAGGTAATGGAACTATGGTTACTGCGCTCGGAACTACCGTCAATCGAACTCCAAACGTAGTAGCCGGCAAACCCGAAACCCCACTGATGCAGCAATCCATTGATCGCACGCACGCCAAGCGACCACTTGTAATTGGTGATCGCCTCGATACCGACATCCATGGCGCGAACAATGTTGGAATTGATTCGTTGCTCGTGCTTTCTGGCGTAACAACAATTGAAGAAATTTTGCAGGCACCCGCAGAACTTCGCCCGACTTACTTAGCCTGGGATGCCAGCGCTGTGTTAACGGCGCACAACGGAACTGAAACCATCGGTCATGAAACAACGTGTGGTGGCTGGAAGGTTGCCAATGGCGACCTACTTGGTCAAGCCGATGGCCTTGATGCCGTTGCAGCGATTGCGGTGGCGCATTGGAATGGTGACATATCTATTGGAATGGGCCTGCAAGCCCTTGCTGGCATAGGTCTCAAGGTGCGCTGACCCCTAATTTCGGGTTAACGTAGGGGTGTGGAGAACTTAAGAGAATTTTCAGCAATTGCCAAAGACATTCTTGATGAATCGGTAAACCAAATTAAGACAAATGTTTCCGAAAATTCTAAAGATGGCGTTGATACCAAGCTAGTTGTCGAGGCAATTACTGCAGTTGGCACATTAGCTGGTGGCATCATCGTTGAGTTCATGGCCAAACTTCCAAAGCCAAGTTGCTCTGGGTCCGGCGAAGGTAGTGCGCGCGAAACCGTTATCGCTGAAGTCGACAAAATCATCGGTCGCATGGGTCTAGTTCAGGAAGATGAATTAGCAGCTCTGCGCAAGCGCGTTGTTGACCTTGAAGAAGCCCTAAAAAAGGCCGAGAAGCCAGCGCCAAAGGCAAAGTCTTAACTAAAGCGCCAACATCAGTTCGGTAAGGGCTACGCCATAGGCTAGAGGTATGGAAAACTCCGAAGTTAACGATTACCTCGACACACTCGACGAAACAATTGATAACGTCGAGGAGTCATCCGACTCATTGCTTGGTCAAGAATCGGGTTTATTCGCTGAAGAAGTATCCACACCACAAGCCCCATGTGTTTCCATGGAAACTTTGCCAATCACCGGTGAAGCTCGGGTAGATGATGCACTCGGTCGCCTGGCAGATTTGCAAGGCTTGCCCGTTCATGAACACGTTGATGTCTTTGAAGACGTGCAACGCCGCTTGCATGAAACTTTGGCTGACCTAGCCGGTCAGTAATTTCCTTAAGCCAGTGACTCGCCGCCGCCTTGACGTTGAACTTGTCAGACGTCACCTTGCGCGCAGTCGCGAACAAGCCCAAGACTTAATAGCTGAAGGTTTAGTAATTGTTGGTGGCATGATCGCAACAAAAGCTGCAACTCAAGTTGACGAGTCCGCTGCGATCAAAGTAAACCTTGATGCTGATGATGACTACGTCTCGCGCGGGGCACACAAACTCATTGGCGCATTAGACGCCTTCGATATAGATGTCACTGGATTGGTTGCCCTAGATGCCGGCGCATCAACTGGTGGCTTTAGCGATGTGATGTTACGTCGGGGGATTGCACATATCTATTGCGTTGATGTGGGCTATGGCCAACTTGCTTGGAAAGTAAGCCAGGATCCAAAAGTTACCGTGATGGATCGCACCAACATCCGATACTTAACTCCAGAGCTGCTCGGCACTACCGTTGATTTAATCGTGGCGGACTTGTCATTTATTTCGCTAGAAACTGTGCTGCCAGCATTAGTTTCGGTCTTGAAACCAACAGGTCAGGCCTTACTTATGGTCAAACCGCAGTTCGAAGTTGGTAAAGAAGCCCTTGGTCCAGGCGGTGTTGTGGAAGACAATGAGCAACGCATTGCTGCGGTCAATAAGATCGCAGGTAAGGCTTATTCACTAGGACTTGGGACCGCTGGCGTAGTTGCCAGTCCGCTGCCAGGACCAAGTGGAAACGTTGAATATTTCTTGTGGTTAAAGCCAGGTGGGCCAGCGCCACAAGTATCCGATGTTGAACTCGCAGTGCAGGAGGGACCGCAATGACGCGCAAAGTTTTATTTGTAATTCATGGCGCTCGCTCTGATGCCTTCAATGTTGCTAGAGCTGCCGCTAAGGGTCTACTTGCCAACAACATTGCCGTGGCTTGCGCGGATGCCGATTCTGGCGAATTAGAAATTCCTGAAGTAACTTCAGCCAATGACGCTGCTGGCTGCGAACTAGTCGTTGTATTTGGTGGCGATGGCACAATCTTGCGTGGCATTGAAATTGCTCGCGAACATGACATTCCAGTGCTGGGCGTAAACCTGGGTCACGTTGGTTTCTTGGCCGAAGCTGAGCCAGAAGACATCGAACGAGTTATCAGTGTTGTGGTTAACCATGAATGGTCAGTCGAAGAACGCTTGGCGCTAGCAATTACTGCCACCGACGCTGATGGTCGCACCTGGGAATCCTGGGCACTTAACGAAATCGCAATTGAAAAATTTAATCGTGAACACATGGCAAACCTTCTAGTCAGCATTGACGAGCGCCCCGTTTCGCAATGGGCTTGCGACGGCGTACTTGTGGCAACCCCGACGGGCTCAACGGCCTATGCCTTTAGCGCTGGCGGTCCCGTAGTTTGGCCAGAAGTCGAAGCCATGTTGGTTGTCCCAGTTAGTGCCCACGCCTTATTCTCTAAGCCACTTGTGGTTTCGCCTGCATCAGTAGTTGATGTTGAAATCACTTCCGGGCCAGTTGTAGTTAGCGCCGATCGCCAGCGCAACACAGACTTAGCAACGGGCGGGAAACTTCGCGTAGTGCGCAACACCAAACCTGTGAAACTTGCTCGGATTCACATCACGCCTTTCACTGAGCGCTTGGTGGCAAAGTTTG
>CANLIF010000142.1 GCA_947491175.1 Actinomycetota bacterium | reverse complement strand
GGCTGCAATGCTTTTGGAATTCTTACCGAACCATCTGCTTCTTGATGATTTTCAAACAACGCAACGATAGTTCGCGTTACGGCGCAAAGCGTGCCATTCAAAGTTGCAATGGGTTCTACGCCTTCGGCGCCGCGAGCTCGAATCTTTAATCTGCGAGATTGGAAGGTAGTGCAATTGGAAGTTGATGTCACTTCGCGATAACGCTCTTGTGATGGCACCCAGGCTTCGCAGTCAAACTTGCGAGCAGCACTTGAACCTAAGTCGCCAGTTGCAACATCAATGACTCGGTATGGGATTTCCAAAGCTTGTAAGAATTCTTCTTCAAAGCCCAATAGGCGTTGATGTTCTGCAACGGCTTCATCAACCGGGCAGAACGAAAACATTTCAACTTTGTCGAACCAGTGCACTCGGAAAATTCCACGAGTATCTTTACCGTGACTGCCCGCTTCGCGACGGAAACATGGTGAGAATGCGGCGTAACGACGCGGCAACTCGCCTTCAAGGATTTCATCCATATGATACGCAGCAAGCGGCACTTCAGCAGTACCAACCAAATACATGTCATCAGCCTCGAGGTGGTAAACATTTTCAGCAGCTTGTCCTAGGAATCCAGTTCCTTCCATTGCTGCTGGTTTAACAAGTGCGGGCGGAATCATCGGAATGAAACCATTTTTTTGCGCAGTGTTCATGGCTAACTGGACAAGTGCCAGTTCCAACATCGCGCCTGGCCCAGTCAAGTAATAGAAACGACTGCCGCTAACTTTTGCGCCACGTTCAATATCAATTGCTCCCAGGAGTTCACCAATTTCTACATGGTCACGAACAGTAAAACCTTCAGCAACGAAGTCTCGCTTGGTGCCAACTTCTTTGAGGACAACAAAGTCATCTTCGCCACCAACCGGAGCAGCCGGATCCACCACGTTAGATAGGGCTAGAACTAAGGCATCGAGGTTTGCGTCCATCTCACGCAAGGAATTTTCGGCAGCTTTGACTTGATCTGAAAGGGTCTTTGTTTGGGATAAAAGATTTTGTTTCTCGTCACCTTGAGCTTTTGCGACCTGGGCGCCAATTGCCTTTTGATTGGCCCGCAAGCTTTCAAATTCACCCAAAGCGGTGCGGCGAGCCGAATCGGCAACTACAACTTGATCAACTAATTCAACGGATTCACCGCGGGCAGCCTGAGACCTCTTGACGGCATCTGGGTCTTGGCGCAGGGCGGCTAAATCGATCATGCCTTAAGCCTAGAGGAATAAGTACATCAAAAATTCATCTGGCAATTGGTATCTGGTGGTTAATTCCAGATAGCATCAAGGCTGCATTTGAATGTTTACTGCATCGACAGACATGAGGTAATTCATTGGACATGAACTGGTTGACTCCCAAAGCGCAAGCTCGCTCAGCTGGAGATAAAGGTTGGGGAAGTTTTGCACTTGAGCCGATCAGTAAAGGCGAAACTGTGGGAAGTTTCGGTGGCTGGTCCGTACCTCGCGAAGTCTTGGCGACTTTAGAACTCGAACGCCAGCATCGTGCAATTCAAGTTGATGATGATCAATATTTAGTATCGCAAGAATTTCGAGAGCCGGGAGATTGTTTTAATCACTCTTGCGAGCCAAGTTGTGGGCTAGAGGGTGCCACCATTTTAAAAGCCAGACGTGATATTGCCGTTGGCGAAGAATTAACTTTTGATTATGCAACTTGCGATGATTCTGACTATGACGAATTTACCTGCGGCTGTGGTACTTCAGCTTGCCGTGGCACAGTTACCGGAAAAGATTGGCAACTTACTGCATTACACACAAAGTATGCCGGCGAATTTTCGCCTTACTTAGCTCGTCGAATCGCTAACGAGTTCTAGCTTGAACTAGAGCTACCATCAGCAGAAGCATCTGGTGTTGCAGTATCTGTTGGCACAACAAGAGTTTCATTTAGATTTTGTTGATTATCAATTACTGAACCTGAGGTAGCTGCAGTTGTTCCAGCGATCAGCGTTGAATCATCACCGTTCTTGCTTTCGAGATGTTCGTGATACCTGACATCTGCACGGTGCAAATCTGAGTCACGAATTTTTAACGCCTCAGCGATTGGAAGTACGACTAAGAATGTTGCTAAGAGGTGCATAACACTTAATGAAAACTTCACAGTAAACGAAAGATTTACTAAAGTTAGTGCGCCATAAACCGAAGCAAGACCGCCACCCAAGCCAACTGCCAAGAACCAAATTCTTGGGCCAATAAATAATTTGGCTAAGCCAACTGCAACCAAAGTTGCTAGGACTCCAGCAATCGCGGTTGCTAACGTGACCCGAAGCAAAGTGGCGTCAACATAAACTGCACTTTGAAATGCCTCTGGAACCACAATTTCCCAGTGAAAAATGTTTACGCAAATCCATAGCCAGCCCGCATTTGCTCCTGTGGCCAAGGCAGTTGCACCAATGCCGGCAAGCCAAATCCGTGATGCTGGTGGCGTTACTTGGCGAACTGGTTTAACTGACATTTTGAACTCCTAGTTAGCGATTCGCTAGTGCCAAAAGCCTACGCCATTAAGCCAGTTTCGCTGCCGTGCATTTCTCGCGTAACCTTGCATTTGGTCGTTTTCATTAACGATCTTGGCGAGGTGGCAGAGCGGCCGAATGCGGGCGCCTTGAAAGCGTCTGAGGTGTAAAAGCCTCCGGGGGTTCAAATCCCTCCCTCGCCGCGTAATACAAAAGCCCCCGCAGGTACGCGGGGGCTTTTGTATTACTGCGATTAGCGCAGAGGGATTTGGGAGCGGATTGCGTGATCGCTGGCGATCACTTGCAATAGGAGTGGCTAATTGCAGAATGCCTTATTCGCGAATAGCGAGAACTTTGGAGTCCCTCCCTCGCGTTGATCGCAGGAGCGATCAACATGCCAGCACTCCTGCGAAAAACCTTCTAGTCTTCGCGCCAAAGCGGACGAGTCAAACAAGTCGGCCCGCCTTCACCACGGTTAATTACATCCGCTTTGTAAATGTGAACTTCAACTCCAGCATCGCGAAGTAGTTGCGCAGTAATTGGATTACCCGATGGCATCACAGCTACACCTGGACGAACTGCTAATACATTACAAGCAAGCGACATATATTCTTCGTCTGGAACTGAGATGGTTTTGATTCCACGCTTAGCAAGTTCTTGTAACAAAGTAACTGGAGCTTCACGTTCATAAACGACAGCTAAGTCATCGCGAATCGGAGAGATCACACTCATCAGGTGTAAACAATATTCTGGTCCCATGGCATGTGGCATGTGAAATGCCAGCGCTTCAATTCC
>CANLIF010000141.1 GCA_947491175.1 Actinomycetota bacterium | reverse complement strand
TCGATACCGACATGACGGCTGAGTTGTCAGAAGATCGTAAGGCGCAGATAGTTGCCAACATCCCACTTGCTCGATATGGGTCAAGTTCCGAGGTAGCTGATGCTGTGGCTTTTCTGGCTTCAGCCGATGCGGCGTACATCACAGGTGCTGTCATTCCTGTTGATGGCGGATTAGGTATGGGACACTAAAACACTATGGGAATCCTAGAAGGCAAGAATTTACTTATTACTGGTGTGCTAACCGACTCGTCGATTGCATTTCATGTGGCTCGCTTAGCTCAAGAGCAAGGCGCAAATGTCGTGCTTACCTCGTTCGGACGCGCAGCCGGACTAACTAAACGAATTGCCGGACGCCTGCCCAGTGAAGTGCCAATAGTTCAACTTGATGTAACTAGCAAGGAAGACTTAGCAAATCTTGCCGACGCGGTGTCACAGCATGTGCCTTATTTAGACGGTGTTCTACATTCCATCGCATTCGCGCCCGAGGCCGCGCTTGGTGGAAACTTTCTGAATACCGAATGGGACGACGTAAAAGTAGCCCTAGAAATTTCAGCATTCTCACTTAAGTCGCTAGGCATGGCTACCTTGCCGCTGATGCAAGAACGTGGTGGACAGTTATTGGGTCTGGACTTTGACGCAACTGTGACCTGGCCGTTTTATGACTGGATGGGTGTTTCCAAGGCCGCGCTCGAATCAACTTGCCGATACTTAGCGAGAGACTTAGGTCCCAAGAATGTGCGAGTTAATTTGATTGCGGCTGGACCGTTATACACAACTGCCGCAAAAGGAATCCCTGGCTTCGACGAATTTGGGCCAATGTGGCAGCGTCGAGCTCCTATTGGTTGGGACACCTCGGACCCAGTACCAACAGCTAAAGCTTGTGTTGCGATGTTTTCTGATTGGTTCCCGGCAACTACTGGCGAGATCATCCACGTTGACGGTGGAGTTCATAGCCAAGGTGGGCCGTAAGTCTTTAACCAGTTACGACTGACTGTAAAACCTTGCGACTTTCACAGATGAGTAATTCGAGATTTTCTAGCCGAATCCGATCAATACTTGGACTGTGAAGTGCTGTTGAATTTGTAATTGCACCGCCGGCCACAATCACAATTTTCGCAGCCAACTCAAGTGCGCCTATGCTTCGGTCAGACAAATGCGGCGGTAGATGATGGGTTTGAAAAGCGTCTAAGGTTCCAGCAATTTCAGTTTCATCTCCAACTAAATCGCTGACCGCAAGTTGGTGCGCTGAATCTTCGATCTGGTTGAGCAAAATTCGCCGGGTTTGACTCAAGTCATAATGCATCACGGTGTTACTTGCATCGGCTAAAGCCCATGGACCATCTGAGGTTTGAAACAGCAGAAGATCTCGATTTATGGCTACAACCCCTGAACTACGTTCGATTTTTACTAAAACATTGTTAGGAATCCCAGCCGGGTCACCATCTACTGGCAGTCCCACGGCCACTGGAGTACTGGCGGAACATGCCTTTCGAACCAATTCAAGAAAAGAAGAAATCCCTGAGCCTGTCGGTTCGTCATCGACACTTAGGTCGACTTGGTCAGTGATGGTTTCGATGGCATTGGTGGCATCGGTTGGTGAAACTGAACCTGAATGCGCCGCATTCAGCCATAGACCAATCACTACGGCAGGAGGGAGGGAGAGCATTACAGGCATGTGGTTACCTTACGGGAATTTTGCCCTGCTCTAGAGATAGATTACTTGTGTGTCAGAGATTTTGGATTTGCAGGACGTAACTGTCAGGCGTGGGTCCAACGAAATCCTAAGTCACGTTACTTGGCAAGTTAAGCCAGGCGAGCGCTGGATTGTCATGGGTTCAAATGGTGCTGGAAAGACAACTCTGATGCAGATCTGTTCGGGATTTATGCATCCAACTACCGGCAATGCCAACATTCTCGGATACGAATTGGGTCGAACGGATGTTCGTGAACTTAGAACTCTAGTTGGAATATCAAGTGCTGCGGTTGTAGCTTTGCTGCCACCGCAGGAAACGGTACTGGACAGCATTATGACGTCGGCATATGGAATCTCGGGTCGCTGGCGTGAACGTTATGACCAGGTTGATAAAAATCGTGCGCACGATTTAATGCAGGATTGGGGTCTAACTAGTTTCGCTAGTAGGCGAATTGGAAATCTGTCCGAAGGTGAGAGAAAGCGCGTACAAATCGCCAGAGCTTTGATGTGTGACCCTGAAATATTGATTTTGGATGAACCGGCAGCCGGTTTAGATGTTGGTGGTCGCGAGGATTTGGTGGGTCGTCTGGCGCAACTAGCAGCGGATGAAAATTCACCGAGCTTAATCTTGGTTACCCATCACGTTGAGGAGATTCCACCTAACTTCACACATGCCTTACTCCTTAAGTCCGGGCAAGTTTGCGCTCGCGGTGAACTCTCAAGCGTTATTGCAAGTGACCCGATGTCAGAGGCTTTTGGAATTCCGCTCGATGTGGAATATGGAGAACAACGTTGGCATGCCAATGGCAGAATGCCAAGTCGTGGACGCCGAGCCAAAAGGTAATGAGAATGACCGCGCAAGTTTGCTTAAGCCTTGACATAATTAAGGCGTGACCGACCTTACCGAAGTGCAATCTGCGTGGTTGACTGCGCAAGATCTCGAGCAGATTCGCGAACGCCTTCCCATTGTTTATGTTGATGCAATCCCGGTTCGCGTTGATGATTCGGGAAAAGTCACCAAAATTGGGCTGTTGCTTCGAGGCAGACCAGACGGTTCAATCAGTCGTGCAGTTATCTCAGGACGAGTTCTTTACGGTGAGCGAATTCGAGACGCGTTGTTGCGACACATAGAAAAAGACTTAGGCGCGGTTGCGTTACCACAGATTCCAACAAATCCGGCACCTTTTACAGTTGCGGAGTATTTCCCAGACCCTGATGTGTCGGGGTTTCATGATCCTCGTCAACATGCCGTGTCGCTGGTTTACGTTGTACCAGTGAAGGGCGATTGCGCACCCAGCCAAGATGCCTTGGATTTGGTTTGGTTAACACCTGCTGAGGCTATTTCACAAAACGTCAGAGCTGAAATGACTGGTGGCCAGGATTTATTAGTGCAACTTGCTCTGGCTCATGCCGGCGTTCTTTCGTAAGGTACTTTCTTTATATGGCAGAACGTGATGGTGACGGCTGGGTTGAATGCCAGTGCGGTTCTCGACATTGGGGACTTTATGGCGCAGCTGGCGTAGTTCTCCTCGATCCAGATTCGCGTTCGATACTGATGCAGTTGCGAGCCGAGTGGACTCATGGTGGTCGCGTGTGGGGGATACCAGGTGGTGCGCGAGATTCGCATGAAACACCAATTGAGTCTGCGCTCCGCGAGATGTCTGAGGAATTATCGAT
>CANLIF010000140.1 GCA_947491175.1 Actinomycetota bacterium | reverse complement strand
TTGCGCGACTACTTGGATTAAGAATTTTGGTTGCAGAGCCATCATTGTAAGTAGAGCGATCGTTACAACAGTCAAGTGCTATTCCATTTTTGCGTGTCGTAACCCTGTAATACTTTTTGTTTCAGGCAAAGTTAAAATGTAAAATAATCTGATTTTGGTGGTTTGAAATGAATAAACTCGTCCGCAGCGCGACCTTGGTTGTAGCTATCTCACTGTTGGTTACTTCTTGCTCTAAGGAGACCGAAGCAATCGATGCGAGCCCGTCACCCACCCCAACACAGGCACCTGTGACACTATGGCCCTTCACCCAACTTTCGGGCCCAGCAGATGCTGCGGAAAAACCTGTTCTAGCAATCAAAATTGAAAATGACCCAAGTGTTCGGCCGCAGTATGGCTTGGATATGGCTGACATTGTGTTTGAAGAACTTGTTGAAGGTGGAATGACCAGATTTATTTCAGTTTTTCAATCTGAAATTCCAGATGAAGCAGGTCCAGTTCGAAGTGGCCGACATGTAGATGCCAGCATTGTCTCAGCGTTTGCCGATTATTTCGTATTTTCTGGTGCAGCCAGGGCAACCTTGAATTACTTCTCAGAAACAATTCCAAGCTCTGTTGTTGCATTCAACGAGGGTGCGCCAGGTATGCATAGAACCGACTATCACCGGATGCCACACAATCTGTTTATTTACCCGCAAGATGTAATCGATAGCGGTAAAGCCGAAGTTTCTAAGACCGATGGTTTCTTTGTGAAGCCAACGACAGAGACTTCAATTGCTGGAATTACAATCAACAAAATCGCAGTTATGTTCAGTAAGGCCTCAAAGCCGAATTGGACTTGGGATGAAGCAACCAAACTCTGGTTGCGCGATGACGGTAAAAATCCCCACATGGCAATCAGTGGCAAACAACTCTCTGCCACAAGTTTGGTTGTAATCCGAGCAACTGAAACTGACGCTGGTTACAAAGGTTCAACTGGTGGATATGTTCCTCGCACCGTAGTTACAGGCAGTGGATCGGGATATTTGATTATTGGTGACACCATGACCGAAATTACTTGGACTAAAGCCGATGATGTGTCTCAGATGAAGCTCGCAGACGCTTCTGGAAACATAGTTCATCCGGCGCCGGGTAAGACTTGGGTGGAAATAATTACTACAAGTGGTGATGTTACGTTCACACCAAAAGTAGCTCCGAGCGCCTCAGCGACGCCCTAAAAAGATTAAGCGTTATCTAACTGGCTAGTTTCGTCTTGCACGTCAACTGCTACAGCGCGGAGGCGAACTTCGTGTTCTTTGAAGTGGTGTCCACAGAATTGCAGGGCCGAACCGCCCTCTAGAAACACACGCACGAGTGCTTGCGCAGCGCATCGGTCACAGCGATCGGTAGCAGTTAGTGGAGTACGAGTGATTGTTGAAGTCATCCTTGCACCATTTCCTTTTCAATCGTTTTGCGTGTTGTGACTATTGTGTAATCATTTCAGAAAGTTCGCTCTCTAACACGCCGAGAACTACCTTCGTGAGACTCGGTTCACTATCGGCGTATTGCAAACTAGATTGAAACATTGCATGAATTGAATTCACAAATGCACATAGATGCCACCCGTTAGCGGCGTGGCAGACCTAGAACCTGGCAAAAAATGCCTATTCTTAAAGGGTTATGGTAGTCAAAAAGACCGCATCAGCTGCGGGTGAATACAACGCATCTGATCTTTCGGTCTTAGAAGGTCTAGACGCGGTTCGTAAACGTCCGGGTATGTATATCGGGTCAACCGACTCGCGCGGCTTGATGCACTGTCTGTGGGAGATTATCGATAACTCGGTAGACGAAGCACTGGGCGGACATTGCACTCGAATTGAAGTGACTTTACATTCGGATAAAATTGCCGAAGTTCACGATAACGGCCGAGGTATTCCGGTAGATGTTGAGCCAAAAACGAAGCTAACTGGCGTTGAAGTTGTCATGACCAAACTTCATGCTGGCGGCAAATTTGGTGGTGGCTCGTACACCGCATCAGGTGGCTTGCATGGTGTTGGTGCCTCAGTAGTAAATGCGCTATCAAGTCGTCTAGATGTTGAGGTAGATCGTTCCGGTAATACTCACGTGATGAGTTTTAGCCGGGGCGCGCCAGGAGTGTTTGTTGGCAAAGACGAGACTGGCAAGTTCACTAAACAAGGTGGTTTGAAAAAGGCTGGAAAACCAGCAAAGAAAACGGCAACTGGAACCCGCATTAAGTTCTGGGCAGATGCCCAAATCTTCACTCCAGATGCAGCTTTTGATTTAACCGAGATTCATGCCCGGGCTAGACAAACCTCATACCTAGTACCTGGACTAAACATTGTGGTCACCGATAACCGACTTAAAAGTGATAACACTTCGGAATTTGTTCATGTCGGTGGAATTTCAGAGTTTTGCGAATTCCTAAGCACTGGGGAAACGGTCTCACCAGTGATTCGATTAAAGGGTACAGGCAAGTTCACTGAAACCGTGCCAGTGCTTGATGACCAGGGCCACATGACACCACAAGCAGTCGAACGTGAGCTTGGCGTAGACATTGCTTTACTTTGGAACAACACTTACGACACCACATTGCATTCTTATGTCAATATAATTTCAACTCCCAAGGGCGGCACTCACGTAACCGGATTTGATCGCGCAATAGTCAAGGTACTTAATGAGCAGCTAAAAGCGCAACGGCTTCTTAAAGCCGGCGAGGACACTGTGTCTAAAGAAGACGTACAAGAAGGTTTAACTGCCATTGTCACGGTGCGGTTGGCGGAACCACAGTTTGAGGGGCAAACCAAAGAAATTCTTGGTACCCCAGCTGCAACAAAGATCGTCAACACTGTTGTTAGTAACGAACTTTCAAATTGGTTTACTAATCCTCCTCGCGGAGCAAAACCAGCCACCAGAATCGTGTTGGAAAAAGTTGCCAATGCATCTAGAGCCCGCCTTGCAGCTCGCCATCACCGGGACACCCAGCGCCGTAAGACTGCGTTGGAATCATCGACGCTGCCAGCAAAGCTTAAAGATTGCCGGAGTGAAGACAATGATCGAACTGAATTGTTTATTGTCGAAGGGGATAGCGCGCTCGGTACCGCAAAGTCTGCGCGTAACAGTGAGTTCCAAGCGTTACTCCCGATTCGCGGCAAAATTCTAAATGTGCAAAAGGCATCACTTGCTGACATGCTCAAAAACAATGAATGTGCATCAATTCTGCAAGTTATCGGCGCGGGATCTGGTCGCTCGTTCGACATGGAGTCAGTTCGCTATCACAAGATCATCATCTTGGCTGACGCCGACGTTGACGGCGCTCACATTCGGACGTTGTTACTGACTTTGTTCCAGCGCTATTTGACGCCACTGCTTGAGGC
>CANLIF010000139.1 GCA_947491175.1 Actinomycetota bacterium | reverse complement strand
TGGCATTTCTTCTTCGTCATCGATTGAAACTGGCACTACTGCTAATTCAGGCTTAGCTGCAACCAATTTCTTTTCCTTGATTTGACGTTCTAATTCATTAGTTAGACCAGTGTTGTCCTTTAGGTACTTACGAGCATTTTCTTTACCCTGACCTAACTGGTCACCGTCATGGGTGTACCAGGCACCGGACTTGCGCACGAAGCCTTCTTCGACAGCCATGTCCAAGATGCCACCTTCACGTGAGATGCCTTCGCCATAAAGAATGTCGAATTCAGCTTGCTTGAATGGTGGAGCGACTTTGTTCTTGACAACCTTTACGCGAGTGCGGTTACCCACCGGCTCGGTGCCGTCCTTAAGAGTTTCGATGCGACGGATGTCTAGACGAACCGATGCGTAGAACTTCAATGCCTTGCCACCAGTTGTGGTTTCAGGGCTTCCGAACATTACGCCGATCTTGTCGCGCAACTGGTTGATGAAGATACAAGTTGTGTTGTTGGTGGAAAGTGCGCCAGTGATCTTGCGAAGTGCCTGGGACATCAAGCGAGCTTGCAGACCCATGTGGCTATCTCCCATTTCGCCTTCGATTTCAGCGCGTGGCACAAGGGCTGCAACTGAGTCGATAACGATAAGTGACAATGCGCCAGAGCGAATCAACATGTCTGCGATTTCTAGGGCTTGTTCACCAGTGTCTGGCTGGGAAACCAAAAGATTGTCGATGTCAACGCCAAGCTTCTTTGCGTACTCGGGATCAAAGGCATGCTCAGCGTCGATAAATGCTGCGATGCCACCAAGTGCCTGGCAGTTTGCGATTGCGTGGATCGCAAGTGTGGTTTTACCGGAAGATTCAGGTCCATAGATTTCAACTACGCGACCACGTGGCAGGCCGCCAATACCCAAAGCGATGTCCAATGCAATGGAACCGGTTGGGATGGCTTCAATTGGAAGTCGGTCTTCTTGACCAAGGGTCATGATTGAGCCCTTGCCAAACTGACGTTCGATTTGAGCTAGCGCGGTATCAAGCGCCTTGTCGCGGTCTGAGGTCTCGCGAGCGGTTGGCTCTTTTGCGGATTTTGCACTTGCCATTTTCTTATCTCCTACTGTGACTTCGATTCGCATCAAAGAATTGATTTTGATTAGAACCGAAACGTTAGTTGCGACCTACGACAGTTTCCCTAAAAACGTGTCAGCCTGTGTGTCGCGGAGTCCTGTGAAGTATTGATTTGGAATCCGTGCCTGGCCTTGCGCTTTGTCGGTCACTTGTTTGTGCTCGCAGTAGTACGTTATCGAACACCTGTTCGAATGGCTATTCGACACGCCGAAGCTGTGGATTATCGATATTTGGGGTGTAAATCAAGGATTTGATGAACCGCTCGCCATACCGTTTGGGCATCTTCGCCTTGGGCAAGGGCCTCATCAACGGTTCGCCCGTCAAGGCTTGGGACATGAAAATCAGCGGCCCAGGACCTGGCGTAAGCAGAGCCAAGGGCTTGCTCCATGCGATCCCAAAAGTCAGTAAGTCTCATGACAAGTAACCGTATCTGATTATAAAAAAGACCCGACACACTGTGCCTGGTCTTTTTTGGTAAATCAGTTAAGCAATGGCGTCTTCAAGCTTTAGCAATTCGTAACCGAATGCTTCAGCAACTGCTGGGTAAGTTACCTTGCCAGCATGTGTGTTAAGTCCAAGGGCTAATGCTGCATCGTCCTTAAGTGCCTGCTTCCAACCCTTGTTAGCTAGCGCAACTGCATAAGGCAGGGTCACGTTAGTTAGTGCGTAGGTTGAAGTGTTTGGAACTGAACCTGGCATGTTTGCAACACAGTAGAAAACTGTGTTGTGAACTGGGTATGTCGGATCTGCGTGCGTTGTGGCATGGGAATCTTCAAAGCAACCGCCCTGATCGATTGCGATGTCCACGAGAACTGAACCTGGTTTCATGCGGAAAACTAAGTCGTTACTGACTAGCTTTGGAGCCTTGGCACCTGGCACAAGTACTGCGCCAATTACTAAGTCAGCGGCCAAGCACTCTTGTTCGATTGCATAAGCATTCGATGCAAGGGTCTTGATAGCACCATTGAATGCAAGATCGATCTGGCGAAGACGTGGGATGTTCAGATCAAGGATCGTGACATCGGCTCCCATACCAAGTGCGATCTGGGCTGCGTGAAGTCCAGAGACGCCACCACCCAGAACAACAACCTTGGCTGGCTTAACGCCAGGTACGCCACCAAGTAGTACGCCGCGGCCACCGTTAGCGCGCATCAATGAGTAAGCGCCAACCTGTGGAGCCAAACGACCAGCAACTTCGGACATTGGGGCAAGTAGTGGAAGTGAGCGATCGGCAAGTTCAACGGTTTCGTAAGCTACGCCAGTTACCTTGTTCTTCAGCAAGGCATCAGTGCACTTTTGTTCGGCCGCAAGGTGCAAGTAAGTGAAAAGCAACTGGCCTTCACGCATGCGATCGTATTCAGCAGCGATTGGCTCTTTAACCTTCATGATCATGTCGCCGGACTGCCAAACTTCTTCAGCAGTAGCTAGCATTTTGGCGCCAGCTTTTACATACTCTTCGTTTGAAATCGAAGATCCGATTCCGGCATCCGTCTCGATAAAAACTTCGTGGCCATGGCGAACCATTTCCATAACGCCTGCAGGAGTTATTGCAACGCGGTATTCATGGTTCTTGATCTCGCGTGGAACGCCAATCTTCATGACGAAAACCTTTCGATGTGGCCAAGCCTCATTGCTTGCCTTGTCATACGCTACCTACGAAATTGGGAATCTGATATTTCGGGGTACCGATTTCGAAGGTCAGAATTCGGAATACGCAGGGCTTAGTGACCAAAAATTCGGATTCCGCAAAATTGTGCCAGTTTGGCAACGATTTAACTAGTTTTTTGGCAGCCAGACGCGATCAGTAGTTAAAACATCTTCTCGGGCGTGCCATGGCGCGTCTGCGCTACGTAGCGCCAAATCTGGTTCGGCCATAGCGATTAACGCCGCGTGAGTACCAGCCACAAGCTGTGGGTTTGTTACCGCTCCCCTACGAATTGATTCCAAAACGTCGGGTAAGGCAATCCAATGCACTGGCATGTCAAGTTCTTCGGCGCTTCCAGTTGGTCGGCCATCAGGATGCAGGCTCAAATCTTGGGCAAAGTAAATCCGAATTTGTTCAGTGGATCCGCCAGGCGTGTTTGCGAGATCCAGCAATACATTCCAAGTTTTTGCTACGTAACCAGTTTCTTCTAAAAGTTCCCGCTTTGCAGTTTCTAATGGATCTTCATTTGCTAAATCCATTAAGCCAGCTGGCGCTTCCCACATGATCTTGCCTTGTGCGTGACGGTATTGCTCAATCAATAGCAGTTCACCAGAATCGTTTAGTGCAATGATCGCAACTGCGCCT
>CANLIF010000138.1 GCA_947491175.1 Actinomycetota bacterium | reverse complement strand
GTGCCAGGAGTTTGTGAATCTCGATCGGTAACAAATTCCACACCGATAAATAATCCGCTACCGCGAACATCACCAATGGTTTCGATTGACTTACCAAGTTCGCGCACGCCATCCATCAAGTAGTTACCTACATTCAGCGCATTACGCTGCAATGCCTCATCCACAATCACATCTAGCACGGTCTGACCAATCGCAGCAGAAACCGGATTGCCACCAAACGTGTTGAAGTATTCCATGCCAGTGATAAAAGAGTTAGCAATTTCTGGAGTGGTAACTACTGCGGCTAACGGATGACCACTGCCAAGTGGCTTACCAATTGACACAATGTCAGGAATTACATCATGTAATTCAAAGCCCCAGAAGGTTTTACCCATGCGACCCATACCAATTTGCACTTCATCAGAAATGCAAAGACCACCAGCTGCGCGAGTTGCTGCAAAAGCTTGCTTTAAGAATCCTGGGGCAAGTGGTACTTGCCCGCCTGAACTAACGATTGACTCTGAAATAAATGCACAAAGTGGTTGATCTAAAGTTTCCAATGATTTAGCAAAGTCGGCCGCATATTTATCTCCGGAGCCTTCGCCTCGGTGGATACCTCTATAAGCATCTGGAATTGGCGCGACTCGAACGTGGTCTGGACAGCCTTCGCCACCAGGACCGTTGAACTTGTATGGGCTGATGTCGATAATGCTGGTGATATGACCGTGATACGCATGCTCCAAAACCATCATGCCGTTGGCCTTAGTATGCGTTCTGGCTAACCGCAGTGCTAAATCGTTTGCTTCACTGCCGCTATTAACAAAGAACACAACACTTAATGGATCTGGCAGAGTTCCGGCTAGGGCTCGGGCGTATTCAATAGCGTTTTGATTGTAGTAGCGCGTATTGGTATTCAAAGTCAGCATTTGCTTGTGGGCAGCTGCAACTACGCGGGGATGACTATGTCCCAAGTGCGCTACGTTGTTGACCAAGTCCAAATACTTGCCGCCGTCGCGGTCATATAGATATGCACCTTTACCGCTGACGATCTCTAGATGCTTTTGGAAATTCAAGCTAAGTGCGCGTGACAAAACGACTTCCCGCTCTTGGGCCAAAGTTTCGGTTTTCATGTGGGCGTGGATATCAGTGCCTTCAGGAATCCGCAGAATTAAGTTTGGATTGGGGCACATACTGCGCCAAACCGGTAATTCACTTACGGCAGCTACGCCCCAAATGTCATGAGCCATATCGCATAAATCCATGATGACTTGGAAATGGGTGTGCGGTGGCCAGCCCACATTGACTTCTTCGGTACCCATCGTGGCGATTTGCTGACCGGACTTGATTTCCTTACCAACTGCTAGGCCATCTAATGAAGCGCGCGATAGGTGAGCGTAAAGCGTATGGAATTTAACGCCCTGATCTGTTTCATGCTCCAGGACAATCATTGGCCCATTGTCTAGGTGCGCAGTGTTGTCATGGAACAAGAAGACCTTGCCATCAAGGGCTGCATAAACCGGAGTTCCAGCGGGAGCGAACAAGTCAACTGCTAAGTGCACAGTGCGGGATTCTTTACCTTCGTCGACGAAGAAATCTGATTCGTAAACGTTGCGATCTTCGCAGTAATGGCCAATCGCAACATCTGCGCCAGCTGCGTGCATTTCAGACTCAATGGCTTCCCAAGAGCGGGCAATGTTTTTGTTCGCACCTGACCAGTCCAACCAAATCTTTTTCGCATCTGCAAATGGTGGCATGACAACATCGGAGATCTTGGCGTCAGTTGTTGCCAACCACTGCCGAACGTGGCGACTGTCTGGGTGGGCTTCGTAACCACAAGCATTTCGCAATCGATAATGTGATAGGCGATCCGATACTGAAGTTAAAGCGGGTAACAAGGAACGGAAGAAATCCTGCGAAATTGATAAGTATTCGTTGTCGGGATCTGCAGCTAATTGCTTATGGGCCATGACAACACTTGTTGCTACTCGCAAGCAGATCAAATCAAACAGCACTTCAAGTTCGGCAGGGGATAGCGCGGTTACTTCGTGATATCCACGCACAATTGCATAGATGCTGGCAACGGGATCATTCGCATTAAGTTGATACGCGCACCCAACAGCCAGTCCGCAAACCCGTGGGGCATAAATCAGGTCGCCAAAATCAATCAGTCCAGAAACTGAACTATTTGAAACGACTACATTGTTGTCGTTGGCATCGTTATGGATCAACTGATGAGGTAGAGCTAATACTTTTGCGAGCGTACGATTCGAAATCCGATCAAAAATTGTGAAAACTTGGTCACGAAGTTCTGCATCTTTAATTAGCGCTATGTCAGCAACTAATTCCTTGGCTTGCAGTGCATTCCAGCCAAATGGTTGGTCCAAAGTACTCCGGAAATCAGTGCAATCAACAGCGGCTAATTTGGAGTCAACAGTGGCAATTAATCTGCCGAGCTGAACTTTGTGGTTTTCAGTTATGTCTTGGGATTGCGACCAAAGGTCTCCATCAATCCAATTAAGCATTCGAGCAAAGTTGCCGTCACCGATATCCACGAGCATTTCGCCAGAATCGGTTGGGACTGTTTTTGGAGTTTGAAATTTAACAAGCTGCTCTAGTGTGGCAAGAGCTGATTGCTGGATCTGAATCTGGGAAACTTCTTCAGCGCTATGAATTTTGAGCACAAATTTTCCGTTTGGTGTGGTCACTAAGAAATTAGGATTTCGCTCACCAGAGAGCTCTTTGATCTCGCCAGTCTTCTGAAAGAATTTCTCTGCTACTTCGCGGGCGATATCAAGTTCCATGCCTTAATGCTAGCGATTTGCCCGTAACTACGGTGTTACAACTGTGTTTCAATACCCCTGCAATAGGCTTTGGTAATGAGCTGCATGGACGCGATTAAGTGTCGAAATGCCTGAGTCGAAATCAAGGCACGCAGGGCGATCAGTTGGCCTTTCGTTATTGGGTAATGGCCTAGCCGGCACTGCGGGAACTGTTGCTGCAATTTATGCACTAAATACGCCATCACCGGTTATTGGATTTGTTCGATTGACCATAGGCGCCATTACGTTACTAATCCTTGCGCCATTTTTTGGTGGCAAGTTGAGAAAACTACCTCGTTTGATCACCCGCCCAGGTGTTTGGATCATGGCAGCAAGTTCGGCTTCCTACCAAGCCTTTTTCTTTGCCTCAGTTGAACGAACTGGGGTGGCAACAGCTGCATTGATTACGGTTGGCTGTATTCCAGTTTCAGCCGGACTAGTTGGTTGGATCTTTCTGCGTGAGCGCTTAAGCAAAATCTGGTTTCTATCGACTGCAATTGCGATATCAGGTTTAGTAGTTGCCTCAATGGGAGAACTGCAAACTAATGATGCAACCGGTTTGCTCTATGCCGTTATCGCTGGCTCTGGAATCGGTGCCTACATAAATGCAGCCAAGATCGAAGTTCGCGCGGGCGGTCATTCCATGCAATTACCTGGAATGGCCTTTCTAC
>CANLIF010000137.1 GCA_947491175.1 Actinomycetota bacterium | reverse complement strand
TGCTTAGTGAATCTGATCTAGATTTCGCAGTTCAATACACGAACTATCGCTAACTATTTTTTGCGACGCCCACTTGGCGGTTCGTCTTTTTGTGGCGCCACCGAACCATCACCTCGCCTGGCGCTTGGTAGCGAAGCGGCAAGTGCATCAATTCCATAAATTAGTTCGCCTCTGGATTGCCCAGCTGGCATAGGTGAATCTGACCAGAACAAGGCATCGAATGGGCAAACATCAATACAGATTCCGCACCACATACATTGACCAAAATCGATAGTGAATTGATCTAAGACATTCTTGGTAGCTTCCCTACGCGAGTTACTGTAGGCCGGTGCATCAGGATCAGGTTCGGAATGTGCCGCCACTGTGATGCACCAGTCAGGGCACTCTCGCACGCACAGCATGCAAGAAGTGCACGATGACGGATGTAACGCAATTGTCGAGTGGTTCATGATTTCCACTCCGGCAGCACACCTGGCGGTAATGCGGGACGACGCTTTGCAGACTCATCTGGTTCAACTGCGCCAGGCCACTGGGTGCCGGCGCGAGTAGCTAGTGCGAAATCGCGGCGAAGCGGAAATCCGACGAGTTCAATTTCAAAAGCCGGTGCCGAGTTGTCGTTACCGACGAATTTAACGCCAAACATTTGAGTAACTTCTCGTTCATGGAAATCTACACTCGGATAAATACTTGACAAAGATTCAAGGCTTGTCTCAATTTGGGTAGCTAGGATAAAACTTTCGGTTAAGTCTTCATTTGAAAGCAGTAAAGAGATTTCAAAAGAATCTCCCCCATTATGAGTTGCAGTTAGCCACTCACATCGGACAAAGCCATGTTGTTTCATTTCAGTTGCCTTGTTAACCCACTCTGATTTTTCGACATCAATATGCGTTTTCATTTGGCTGCCAACTCAACGGCTTGCAGCAGCGCGGTGGCTAACTCTTCTGGGCCGGGTGGACATCCTGGAACCTGGATATCAACGGGGACCAGATGATGCGCGCCAGAAATAACAGAATAGGAATCCCAGTATGGACCGCCGGATATCGCGCAAGCACCAAAAGCGACTACTACTTTGGGTTCCTGTAAGGCGTCATATGCGGACTTAACTGTTGGAGCTAAGGCGTGCGTCACAGTACCGGCTATGACCAAAATATGTTGCGCGGCAGATAACTTTGCAACTGATTCAGTCTGGTTCCAGGCATTTGCTACTAAGTCCACTGAACTAGATTCCACGCCACAACAGGCAAGGCCTGCCTGTAACACTGATACTTTGCTCACAGTATGACTCTAGTCAGGATCTGGGACGAAAGACTTGCTGACATTTAGCCGATTATGTAAAGCATCGAATGTGAGAATCACCAAAGCCACCCAGGTGATTATGAAACCTATCAGGCGAACTTGTGGCATGGCCTCTTGCGTCATCCACACCCCAACAAAGAATTGAATCGTTGGGCCGATGTATTGCAACATACCAAGTGTTGTAAATGGCAACCGGGTAATTGCTACCCCGAATGCCAAAAGTGGGATGGCAGTAACAACTCCGGCGCTTGCCATCCAGAGTGTGTGATCAAGGCCATATTCCAAGAAAGTGTTGCCCCCATTAAATTGCAACCAAACTAAATATGCAATTGCAACTGGTGTGAGAATTAGAGTTTCAATCATCAAACTTTCTAAGGCTTGCACGTTCGCTAGTTTCTTAACATATCCATACATTGTGAAACTGGTTGAAAGTGACAATGCCACCCAAGGAACCACGCCCATGGCGATCGTTATGAACATAACTGCGAACGCGGCAATGCCGATTGCTAGCCATTGCATTCGGCGCAGTTTTTCCTTAAAGAAAAACACGCCAAGTGCGACGTTCAGTAGCGGCGTTATGTAATAGCCAAGTGATGAGTCCAGTACATGGTCATTCATGCTGGCCCAGATAAATAGCCCCCAATTGATACCAATCAGGACCGAAGCCACCGCAAGTAACTTCATCTGTCTTACGTTTTTGAGCACAACACGCAGTGAGACGATTCGCTTTTGATAAATCAAAACTGCAGCTACAAAAAGCAGGCTCCAAAGGACTCGGTGAGCCAATATTTCTAGAGGTTTAGCCGGTGCCAAGTAAGGCCAGTAAAGAATTACTCCGCCCCAGACTAGGTATGCAAAGTAACCATTGATCAGGCCAATCGAATGTTCTGAACGCTTTTCTTTACTGCCTACAGAACTCATGATGCATCAAAACTATTGCATGTCACAATCAGTTTGCGCTTTGGGTTACTAGACCGTTCGGTAAGCAACGCTGTCAACGAGAGTCGCCATTGCTGTCTTGGCATCGCAATCCGGCAAAGCGCCGAGTCGTTCGCGAGCCCGATCCGCCCACTGCTCAAGAACTTCTCGCGCTTGATCCATCGCTGGATGAATCCGAAGCGCAGCTAAAGCTTCAGAATGCTCAGCATCATCAGTAATTGCCCGGCTTAGCAGTTCACGCAAACGAGGTGAGGTATCTGGGTCAGCAAGTGCGAAAAGTACTGGCAGAGTGCGAATCCCCTCACGCAAATCAGTTCCTGGTGTTTTCCCAGAAACTTCAGACTCTATGTCAAGTAAGTCATCACTTAATTGAAAAGCAATCCCAATGCTTTCACCGAAGTCAGCAATTCGATCAGTTAATTCAGCAGAAACACCACTCATCATTGCGCCGTATCGCCCAGCGGCGGCAATTAGTGAACCGGTTTTGTCTGCAAGCACTTCAAGGTGATGAACTATTGGATCTTCACTACCTTGTGGGCCAACGCTTTCGCGAAGTTGACCGATTACAAGTCGTTCGAAAGTTTCAGCTTGGACTCTAACTGCTTCAGGTCCCAAGTCTGCAAGCAACTTCGAAGACCTTGCGAATAAGAAGTCACCACTAAGAATTGCAACGGTATTTCCCCATCGACTGTTTGCAGATTGGGTCCCTCGTCGAACTTCGGCTTCGTCCATGACATCATCGTGATAAAGCGTTGCTAAATGCGTAAGTTCAACTACAACAGCCGAAGGGACTACACCTTCAGACTTAGGATCGCCGAAATGCGACGCTAAAAGTACTAGTAGTGGGCGAAATCTCTTGCCACCGGCTTCGACCAAATGGCGCGCGGTGATGTCAGCAAGTTCGTAATCGCTACGTATTTCATCCCGAAGGCGATCTTCAATCGCGCCAAGTCCGGCAAGCATCTGCTCTTCAAGTGCTGCTAACTCTTCTGGAAATAAAACGCTCACGGTTCAATCCTTGCATTATGCAAGCAAAGTTGCGAGTTTAAGCCTACCGGATGAACAATCCTGCATTGATAACCAGATCAAGGACTGGTTGCGGTGCGATTCCGAGTAGCAATGTGAATGCGGCACAGATTCCGATTGCCACCGTAGTAAATGGACTCGGGACTACAACACTTGGTCCATCGACTGGGGGTTCGGTAAAGAACATCAGAACAATAACTCGAGCGTAAAAGAAT
>CANLIF010000136.1 GCA_947491175.1 Actinomycetota bacterium | reverse complement strand
GACAACATGGCGTCGCCATTGGAAATCTTCTCGACACCAGCCATGATCTTTAACAATGTGGACTTACCAGCACCGTTAGGACCAACAACGCCAATTTTGGCGCCAGGCAAGAAGGACAGGGTTACGTCATCCAAAATGACCTTGTCGCCGTGGGCTTTACGTGCTTTTGAAAGGGTATAAATGAACTCAGCCATGAATCAGAGTCTAACGTGCGCAAAACACAGGTGGTTTCCCGCAGATAGAATTGGATCGCTTGCGGGTTTCCCGTTAGCAATGCGCCCGTAGCTCAATGGATAGAGCACCAGGTTTCTACCCTGTCGGTTGGAGGTTCGAGTCCTCTCGGGCGTACCAACATTGCCAGATGCTTGCATCTGATTACCCTGCGCCTCGATTCGACCGTAGCAAAACCGTTCAGCAACATCTTTCGAATCGATCTATATTTAATTCATGCCTCGAGTTGCTCAAACCAAGAATGGATTTGCTCCAAAGGTCTGTTTATCGTGTGGCTTGGAGTTTGAATGGCGCAAAAAGTGGCAGCGCGACTGGGAAAACGTTAAGTATTGCTCTGAGAAATGTAAATCAAAGTGACCAAGCGCATCCTTTACATTCCCTTTGATCACCTAAATCTCAACTACGGCGTTTTGAAAGATTCAAATCCCAAAAGTGATCACATTGTCTTTATTGAAAGTGCCCGAATGACCACTGGCCGACCATGGCATAAGGAACGTCTATTTTTCCTCATCTCATCAGCTCGGCACTTCGCAAAGGAACTTGAGCGATCCGGCTACGACGTTACCTATCTAAAAAGTCCGACAACTATTGATGGTCTCAGGAAGGTGCAAAAAGATTTAGGCGAGCTACCTATTTATGCTGCTCAGCCGTCATCATTTCGACAGTTCAATCAACTCCTAGAATTTGGGGTGCAGTATGTGCCCAACGATTTTTTCTTAACTTCACGTGTTGATTTCAAAATTTGGGCCGAAAAGCAAAAGTCATTCCTAATGGAAACGTTTTATCGGGCGCAACGAATCCGATTAAACATCATGGTCGAAAACGGAAAACCAGATACTGGGGTTTGGAACTTTGATAAAGACAATCGACTGCCTCCACCAAAGAATTACACCTGGCCAAGTTATTTAGAACACGAGCGCGATGAAATCGATATGGAAGTCTGCGCTGAACTTGGCATGGAGCCAACGAAGACTTGGGCGACCACGCGCGCAGGCGCCCTTGCGCAATTAGCTCACTTCTTAGAAACCAGTTTGGTGGATTTTGGTCCTTACGAAGACGCGGTATCTGCCGACAGCTGGGCACTGCATCACTCGCTGCTTAGCCCTTACCTAAACAACGGTTTGCTGCATGCTTCCGAAGTGATTGATGCCGTTTTACTTAAATACCATGCAGGCCATGCCCCCATTGGTTCGGTTGAAGCCTTCGTTCGACAAATCATTGGGTGGCGCGAATATTTGAATGGCATGTATTGGCACTTAGGCGCTGAGTATCGAGAGAACAATCAACTGGATGCAGAACGAAAATTACTTCCGTTGTTTCAAGATTCAAGCAAAACCAAAATGAATTGCGTAAAGACGATTGTTTCTGACATTGAAACCCGAGCTTGGACTCATCACATTCCACGATTGATGATTTTGAGTAATTTAGCACTGATAACCGGAACTAAGCCGCTGGAATTCCTTGACTGGATGCGCGAACAGTTCATTGACGCAACTGAATGGGTAATGGTTCCAAATGTGATCGGGATGGGTCTGCATGCTGATGGTGGGAAGTTAATGACTAAGCCCTACGCAGCCGGCGGTGCCTACATAAATCGGATGACTCAGTCTTGTAAAGGCTGTGACTACGATCCGAAGTTGCGTGTTGGTGACAATGCCTGCCCATTTACGACTTTGTATTGGGATTTCCTAGACCGAAGCAAAGAAGCCTTTGCCAAGAATCACCGAATGGGTCAACAAGTAAACGGATTAAAGCGTTTGAGTGATTTACCTGAACTTCGCGTCAGAGCCCAAGAAGTCCTAACCGGTCTTGATAACGGAACTATCTAACGGCCATCAAGGATTGGTTGGCCTGGATTCCAAGTCGTGCCATCGCGAGCATCTTTACGGCGCCGTGCCATTCCGGATAGAACTTCAAGCACAACTCGGTTACCCAATAACGCTGTAATGTCTGCGTGGTCATAAGGCGGGCTGACTTCAACCACGTCAACACCAACTATCGGTAATTGGTAAGCCATTCGACGCACTGTGTCGAGAAGCTCTCGCGAAGTTAATCCACCTGGTTCTGGTGTGCCAGTTCCTGGCGCTGAACCTGGGTCAACCACATCGATGTCAACGCTTAGGTAAATCGCATCGCATTCTTGTAGTGCAAGCTCAATTGCTTCATCAACGCATTCCTTTAGGCCGCGATGCACAATCTCGGTCATTTCATAGGAACGCATACCTTGCGCTGCCATCCAGTCAAGGATGTCTGGTGGTGGCCAGTAGCCGCGAAGTCCAACTTGAATAAAGCGATCACCACGCACTGCACCACTATCAATCAGCAGGCGCATTGGTTGGCCATGTCCAACTAAAGATCCAAAGGCGATGTCACCAGTGTCCGCATGAGCATCGAAATGAATAACTCCAACTCGTCCCCACATGTCTGCGCCACGAGCAACACCAGTAACGTTTGGCCAAGTCACAGTGTGATCGCCACCAAGTACTAATGGAATTGCGCCCGAGGCAGCAATCTTTTCAATTACTTTTTCCAAGTTTTCGCAAGACTTAACCGCATCACCGGAATACATCTCGACATCGCCCATGTCATAGACCCGAAGATCCTTCAAGCCATTGACACGAAGCGCCATGCTTTCCCGGGAACCATTGTGTTCTTCATTGCAAACTTCGCGCATTGCCTTTGGGCCAAAACGGGCGCCAGAACGGTAGCTAGTGCCACCATCAAATGGCGCTCCCACAATTACGACATCAGCATCAGCAAATGAAGCCGGGACTTCGATGTCGCACTCATCGACACCTAAGAAAGTGATGTTTGGGCCATACATAGATCCATAGCGAGTCATAGTTCTCAGTTTATATGCTGATAAACCCAACTATGGGTGGAACTTACTTAATCCTGCTCTTGATGAATGTCGCAATTGCGACGATTCCACCTGTTAATGCCAGCAACCAGCCAATTGGAATCAAAAAGAAAGGTTCAACGAGAGTTCCGTCATCAGCGACTGATGAACCAATCAAGGCAAAGGCTACAAAGCAAGCCAACCCGGCAAGGAGTAAAGCAATGGCTACGCGTTTCATAGCTTTGACTCTATGCCATTGCCTTACTTTGCACCCACACCCAATCGCATTGGCTGCTCTCTAATACCCTTGGGGAATGAGCGAAACGAATGAAACTGACCGCATCGTCTGGATCGATTGTGAAATGACGGGATTAGATTTCAAAAATGACTTATTAGTCGAAATTGCTTGTGT
>CANLIF010000135.1 GCA_947491175.1 Actinomycetota bacterium | reverse complement strand
TGCAAATCTTCTTCAGCCACAATTTCGGGAACCAATCCCGCAAATGCTGGCCACCATAATGCATTTAATGAACCACTGATAAGTGCAATTACAGCCAGACTGAAGACTGTTGCTGATCCGTTGATTAACATGACACCGTTTGCAATCACGAAACCACTCAACAAAATGTCAGAAACACCAACGACAAGTGCGCGGGGGAATCTATCTGCTAACACGCCACCAAAAAGCATGAATAAAACCATGGGGCCCATTTGGGCAGCCATGACAATACTTAATGAGGAAGCGGTTGCATCTTCCAAGCTCAACACCCCAAATGCCAATGCAATTGGTCCAAGGCCATTTCCGAAATTTGAAATTATTCGGGCAGTCAGCAAAGTACGAAACGGAGGTAGCAACCAAAGCCGCTTTAGATCAGCAAGCATGCTTATCTCACTGATAAATCAGTATTAGCATCGTTAACCCAGTTCATTACGCCTCGCCAAGGAGTCCAACCTTCTTCAATTGCAAAATGTCCTGCACCTTGAATCAAAACAAATGGCAGATCCAGCGGTGTTGCATAAGTCTGTTCAATTCCCTTGGGCAGCCATGGATCTGAATCACTACCTACCAGCAAAGTTGATCCAGCCGCTTTGTGTGCTGCTGCTTTAACTTCTGGCGCAGAAAGATTCAATTGAAAGTCTGGGACTTCGCCGCACAACTCTGGATCCGCGGGCGCAACCAGCATTACTCGGGATGCTTGCTCTTTAAGGATGCCGCTTTGGCAAATGTGTAGCCAAGTTAGGCAGCCAAGTGAGTGACCGAACACGAGCAGCTCGCCATCTCCAGCTTCATTAAGTAAGTCGAGTTCCACTTTTAATACCGCAAGCCACTTAGCCAAACTGGGCAATTCGGTATCTGGTAACTGCGGATAGGCGACCACGTGCCCAGCTTTGCGCAGATCACTGGCCAGCAGTCGGTGCCAATGGCCCTCGGGTCGCTCGTTGCCCCAACCGTGAATGATCAATACCCGCTTCATGTATGCAACATTAGCGGTCATGCGAACTGATCTTCGCGGTAGAATAAAGAAATGGCTGAGTATCAAATTACCTATTGGCGCGACTTTCCTTCGATGGTTGTTGCTCGAAATGGTGACGAAACCGTAAAGGTTTCCCTAGCCAGCAGATTTCAAGAGGCCATTGACGAAGCAGCCATGAGATTAGACGCTGCTGATGCTGATGCATACCTAGATGGTTGGATTCGTGGTGATTGGACTTCAGCTGATGGCGAGCCCGCCGAAGTGGCCGAACGTATAAGTGCTGATCTAGAAAATTCACTTGATGAACTGACACTGCAAGCAATGCTCGACAAACTTTCCTAGCAATAACTTCAATCCCAACTTCCTAATACTTAATCAAGGAGCAGAGATGGCAAACGTTTATGAATGGCTAGACGCTGGTAACCCACTTGTTGGTGATGGTGCAATGGGTACCGCACTGCAGGATCTTGGACTAACTGATGGTGGCGCTCCAGAACTGTGGAACGTTGATCAAGTAGCAAAAGTTGCTTCAGTTTTAGAGGGGTACGCAGTGGCTGGTGCAAATGTTGTCACCACAAATACTTTTGGTGGCACTAAAGGCCGCCTGGAAATGCATGACCTTGGTGATCGAGTTTTTGAATTAAACAAAGCTGGATCTGAAGTTGCGCGTTCTGTTGCTGACAAATTTGAAAACGTTTTTGTCTTTGGTGATGTCGGCCCATCCGGTGAATTAATGGAGCCAATGGGAACTTTAACTCCAGAATCTGGCCAGGCACTTTTCGCTGATCAAATCAAGGGGCTTGTGGCCGGTGGTTGCGATGCAATTTTGATCGAAACTATGAGTGACCTTGGTGAAGTTGCAGCGGCTGTGGCAGCGGCTAAAGAAGTTGCGCCAGGAATGCCAATCGTGGCTACTTTAAGTTTTGATACAAACCTTCGCACCATGATGGGTGTTAAGCCGGCTCAAGCCATAACTGAAATTGCTGCGCTGGGTGTTCGTTTGATCGGCGCAAACTGCGGCCGTGGAACTGATGAGATGAGCATAATTGCCAGTGAGCTTGCCGATGCCAAGCCTGCTGACGTGCACGTATTCATTCAGTCCAACGCTGGCTTGCCACAACTAGTTGGCGCTGATTTTGTTTACACTGGAACACCTGCTGAAATGGGCGAATTTGCTACCCAGATGAAGGCACTTGGAATTAACGCAATCGGATCCTGCTGTGGTTCTACATCAGAGCACACTGCAGCAATTGCTGGCGCACTCAAGTCCTAAATGACGCAAGCACCTGACCGCGGCGAACTGGGCCCTGGAGAGTTTTATCCGGTTGTCGGCGTTGGGCCACATCCATTGCCTTGGCCGACTGATGCACATTTTGATCCTGAGCATTTAGAGCTCGGTGACCGAAGAAATGTTGTAGACAAATATCGTTATTGGTCAGTCGAGGCAATTGTTGCTGATCTAGATACGTCCAGAGCCAAACTTCACATTGCAATTGAGAATTGGCAACACGACTTAAACATTGGATCAGTCGTTAGAACTGCGAATGCATTTAATGTCTCTGCAGTCCACATTGTCGGGAAAAAGGGTTGGAATCGTCGCGGTGCTATGGTCACCGATCGATACCTTCATCTCATGCATCATCCAACAGTTGCAGAGTTTGTTGAATGGTCAGAGGAAAACAGTGTTCCGATCATCGGCATTGATAATGTGCCTGGCTGTGGAAATATTGAAAACTCAGTATTGCCAGAAACTTGTGTTCTCTACTTTGGTCAAGAAGGACCAGGACTTTCACCTGAAGGTATTGCTGCCTGTTCCCAGATTCTTGGGATTACCCAAAGCGGATCAACCAGATCTATGAATGCCTCAGCTGCTGGCGCCATTGCGATGTATGCGTGGGCTATGCAAAATGTTCACACGCGCAACTAGCTCACTTTAGTTTTTACTTGATTCGACTTGATTGAGTAAAGCCCAGATTGGGAATAAGTCACAATCCGAAACCTGTATTCTCGCTTTGTATTCAGTCTGATTGAGAATGACGCTTTACCCGATGCATTCGTATATTTCGCCTGCTTAGTGACCCACTTACCCCGATACAAAACCTGAAGCGCCAACTTTTGTCCCGATACTTTTGTGCCGTTAACTGCCTTCATTGTCGCTGACAAACTAAATGATTTGCCTATCTTTGCCTTAGCCGGCATCTTTGCAATAGCAATTGTCGAGCTAGTAAATCCCTGGGCAATGAGAGCTCTCTGAACTGACTTGCATGACGTCGTTGTAAATCCGGCAGCTTTAGCCTTGACTAAGGTAAAGCAGGCGTTATTCATTGCTCTTCCGAACTCAAAGTAACTCGCAGTTGCAGTCAAGTTGCTTGTGGTTGCAAAAACAAGTTGAGACATTCGAGCCGTTCCGAGACATTCGCTAGAAACATCACACAGATCATTTGTTGTCACAGAATTCGCGTTAGATCCAAGCGCGGCTATGTTTACTGTGCCAACACTCCCACCGTTAGCAAGTAAGAATGCCAATCGATTAACCGGACCGTTATTGTCGTGGCTATTTATTGCTGTCCAATTCTTATCAATCCTTGATACGGACGGTTCTCGTAGATTTCTAATTCCACC
>CANLIF010000134.1 GCA_947491175.1 Actinomycetota bacterium | reverse complement strand
CTCCATTGTTTGACTTCGACATCTTTGGTGCGTTCAGCGCAATTGGAGTCTTAGCCGCAGGCCTTGCAGTGTTCTCACTTTTGCTTAGTGACTTCTTTGACACCATTGGAACTGTCACAGGTTTGGCTAACGAAGCTGACTTGATGTCTAAAGATGGCGATATTGAACACCTTGGTGAAATCCTTGCTGTTGACTCAGTTGCAGCGATCGCAGGTGGTTTGGCTGGAACTTCATCCAACACCGCTTACATCGAGTCTGCATCGGGTATCAGCGATGGTGCTCGCACTGGTATTGCCAGCCTGGTAACGGGAACTTTGTTCTTGCTAGCGATGTTCATCGCACCGCTAACAAAGATTGTTCCGTACGAAGCAGCCGCGCCAGCCTTGGTCATCGTGGGCTTCTTGATGATGACTCAGATTCGTCACATCCCATTTGATGATTACGCAATTGCGATTCCATCGTTCTTGACGATCATCTTGATGCCATTCACCTACTCGATCACGAACGGTATTGGCGCAGGCATGGTTTCCTACGTCGCGATCAAGATCGCGCAAGGTAAGTCAAAGGACATTTCAGGATTGATGTGGATTATCGCCGCAGCATTCATGATCTACTTCGGCATTCATCCATTGAAGGAACTGCTTGGTTAGTAATAACAAAGTCTTTGGGGCGCACTGTGAAAAACGGTGCGCCCCATTGCTATGTTCTAACCACATAATTCATGAGTTATTGTTAAAGCATGAATTCGCGCTCGCGTCGTATCGTCACAATCGTGGTACTTGTTAGTTTCCTAGTCGCAGTGCTGGCTGCAGCTCTAGCACCTATTTTGTAGGCAGTAACTTCACTGGCCTCAGAGTTGCGATCGTAATCGCAAGCACTAAACAAATCGGCACGATTACATACGCGCCCTGAATTCCAATCTGATCGGCAAGAGTGCCAAGTGCAAAGGGCGCAACACCGCTCGCAAAGCCAGTACCAATCGAGAGCTTGCCACCCGCACGATCGGCTCGGCCGCCACTGGCACGTAGTGCGCGCTCAAAACCAAATGGGAAATGCAGTGACATTCCAAGGCCAGTGATGGTCAACGAAATCAACATAATCAGCCCGGAACTTGTAAGCCAAAATCCCAAGAAGCCAAAGAACGAAAGGATTAGAGCACCTCGATACAAAAACTCAGAATCAAACTTTGAAGTTAATCGCGCACCAATCAAACGCCCAACTGACATACCACCAACGATTGTGGCCAGAGCTGCGGCGCTTGCGCCCTTAGTTAATCCACCTTGAGTTGATAAGACTTCTGGTGACCAGAGCAGCATCGAAAATTCCATGCTGGCTGTGAAAACCAGAATCAACCACGACCACCAAAAAAGTCTTGGAAAAGGGCCGGGCACATCATGATGGTCAGATTCTTCATCTGCCACCGCTTTAGGTCCATAGACATCGGTGTTCTTGCCACGAATTATTTCAATCAGGATTACGCCAACAGCCGCCACTTGAATTCCTGGCCGCCAGCCCCAACCAACCGTGACACCGATGCCAACCATGACGGGTGCGAGCAAACCGATTGACGAAGCCACCGCATGAAGTTCACTGATTGCTGCTGGCGCTGCTTGCTTTTGTTGATAGGCCAAATACGAGGCAGTGCCTTGAATAATTAACGATCCGGCACAAGTGGTGAAAGCAACACCAATCAAAGTAAACGGCAAAGATGTTCCAAGAGTGAAAAACAAAATTCCAGTAGCAAGCAGTATTGAGGCATACCGAAGCATTAGCCCGCGACCTGTGCGTCTAATGATTGCGCCAGTTGCCAGCCCCGCTGTGACTGAACCAACAGACATGGCAAGCGAGTGAAACGAAACCACTGTGCGGGATAGGTCTAAGTCCTCACGCAAAAATTGCAGCGTGCCACCAAAGCCAAAAATGAACCAGCCAAAGCAAGTGGCTTGTAGGTATGAGATCCAGGTGGTTTTATCTCGAACTGGTCGGCGTAAGGTCACTGACTAACTGTACTGAAGTGTGTTATTTGGATAGCTGGGCGATCACGAAATCGATGCACTTAAGCAATTGCCTAACATCACTTGGTTCAACAGCAGGAAAAACTGAAATCCGAAGTTGATTACGACCCAGTTTGCGATACGGCTCGGTATCAACCACACCATTGGCTCGAAGGACTTTAGCAACGACTTCAGCATCAATAGATTCATCAAAATCAACGGTTGCCACAACCTGGCTGCGCTTAGTTGGATCCTTAACAAATGGTGTCGCGTAGTCACTTGCCATCGCCCATTCGTAAATCGCATCCGATGATTCTTTAGTGCGTGAAACACACCAATCCAAGCCGCCATTTGCGTTGAACCACTTAATCTGTTCGTTCATCATCAAGATGGTTGCAACGGCAGGCGTATTGTATGTCTGGTCTAATCGGGAATTTTCAATTGCAGTCATTAAATCCAAAAACGCTGGGATGTAGCGACCAGAAGCTTTAATCTCTTCAGTACGAGCAATCGCTGCTGGTGACATGATCGCAACAAACAATCCACCATCAGATGCGAAACATTTTTGGGGACTGAAGTAATAGACATCAACTTGATTTAAATCCACCGGCAGGCCACCAGCACCTGATGTGGCATCAATTAGGACTAACGCATCTTTATCTGCGCCCGCCGGACGAACTGGCGGAATTGCGACTCCAGTAGAAGTTTCATTGTGTGGTGAGCAGTAAGCATCAAGGCCAGCTTGGGCAGAAAACTCTGGGGCATCGCCCGGCTCACTCTTGATGACGGATTGCTCACCGAGAAATGGCGCAGCTTTTGCGCTGCTGGCAAACTTGGTTCCAAATTCACCAAATGTTAGAAACTGCGCACTATCGCGCAACAAGCCAAATGCAGCTACTTCCCAAAATGCGGTAGTACCACCGTTTCCGATAATGACTTCGTAGCCTGCTGGAATCGAAAACATTTCGGCAAGTCCTGCACGCATCTGTGCAACTTCATTCTTAACAGGTTTTTGACGATGGCTAGTTCCCATAATTGAAACAGATTTTTCAACTAATGCTTGGATCTGTTCTGGGCGAACCTTTGAAGGACCAGCGCCAAACCTGCCATCAGCGGGCAAAAGGTCGTCAGGGATCACGATTTCGGGGAAGTTAGCCATTGCCCAAGTTTAGATCAGTTGAGGCAAAGTGCGCTGCCAAGGATTTGCAGCAAGTAATTAAACTCTTAGATTTCGAATTTCTCGAGGTTTACACTGAAAACTATGTATGGAAACCTTGGTCGAATCGGAGTCATCACACTTGCTACGGATACCAGCGTGCATCCAGAGATTCAGCGCCTGATGCCTGAAGGCATTCATACTTACCCAGCACCAATTTTGCTGCCACGCGGAGAAGTCAATGCTCAAGCGCTAGCTGAAATGTTAGAAACAGATTCGCTAGAAAATGCGGCATCAATTCTGACTTGGACTGGCGCAAAAACTATTTTGTTCGCTTGCACAACTGGCAGCTTGGTTCATGGACTTGGTTGGGATAAGGAATTAGTGGATCGGGTTACGGCTGCTTCGGGCCTGAGTGCAACCACCACAGCAACTGCAGTACTTCGAGCATTCAAGGCATTGAAGGTAACCAAGCTAGCCGTTGTCACGCCTTACAT
>CANLIF010000133.1 GCA_947491175.1 Actinomycetota bacterium | reverse complement strand
GCAAACTCGCGCTCGCTCATTTCGAACCCCATTTCGTTACAGTTTGTGCTTCGGTTGAAACCAAACTAATCCAATACTTCAAACCTTATGCCAATACATGTTCTGGCAGCAGGTTAGCCAGTAAATCACTGGCAAGCGCGGAGCGTTCAAACAAATCTGAAGTTGCCTTCTGGGTACCACCTAACGCATCCGGCGTTGAAATTCGTTTCAGCGGAACATCCGGACCTAGATCTAGGATGACTGAATCCCACGAGGCTGCAGCGACTTGATCCACAAACTTGGTAACACACGAGCCCCGAAAGTAAGCCCTGGTGTCTACCGGCGGGTTAGCAACCGCGTGAGCAACTTGCTCCTCAGTGAACATCAGATTCATTTTTCCTTTTTGTTGAAGCACTCGAGCCAGCCCTTTGTCGGGACGTAAATCCGCAAATTGAATATCAATTGCTGCCAAGCGTGAATCATTCCAAAGTAGATGATCGCGATTTCGATAGCCGTTAAGTACAGATAGCTTTGTAATCCAATCGACTTCATTGATAAGTGACATTGGATTGTGTTCCAGGGCCGTCAAGACTCGTCCCCAGTTGTCCACTACATCGTGAGTCATTGCGTCAGTTTCATTAGTTGCTGCCAGGAATTTGACGGCGCTTTGTTGGAAATGCTTTTGTATTTCCAAAGCAGATTTCTCAGAGCCATCCCTTAATCGCTGCTTAGTTTCAAATTTGTAGTCATGGCTCACTAGATGCATTGAAGTCACCGCATCGTAAAGCTCGAAATCCAATTCCAAGAAGCCAGCTTCAATCATGCTGAGAACAATCGCCGTGGTACCCATTTTTAGATAGTTGATCTTTTGTGACATGTTCGCATCTCCAATGATCACATGGAGCCGCCGGTACAAATCTGGGTCGGCATGCGGCTCATCTCTGGTGTTGATAATTGGTCGTCGTAACGTAGTTTCCAGGCCGACTTCAGCCTCGAAGAAATCTGCGCGCTGACTAATTTGAAATCCAGGTTCAAGGTTTTCTTGACCTAATCCCACGCGGCCTGCGCCAGCAAATATGCAGCGCGTCACAAAGAACGGAGTAAGAAACTTAACAAGGTCACTAAACGGGACTTCACGAAGCACCTGGTAGTTTTCGTGGGTGCCGTAACTCACACCTTTACCATCCGTGTTGTTCTTGTACACAGTTATAAGTTCACCGGTAAGAGTGCTGGCGAGCCTGGCACTGCGTTCAATAATGCGATCCCCCGCACTATCCCAAAGCGCAGCATCGCGCGGATTTGTTACCTCGGGAGATGCGTATTCGGGATGGGCGTGATCGACGTAGTATCGTGCGCCGTTTGGTAAAACTAAGTTTGCTAATCCGTAATCATCATCTGTTAATTGACTTGGATCTGCGTCAGCTCGACTCATATCAAAGCCACGAGCATCCCGCAGTGGTGATTCGACGTCATAATCCCAACGCATTCGGCGAATTCGGTTTGGCATTACTTCGTTGCCATAGGCATTTACAACTTGGCTTGAAAGCAGCATTGGGTTCGCGCTGGAATCAGCCGGGTTAGAAATACCGAACTCGGATTCAATTCCCATTACGCGCCGAACTGACATATGAAACCTTATGCGAATGGATTTGGTGACAGCGAAGTATCGATGCTTCGTCCGGAATCGTCACCCTTTTTGCCGTGGATCAAAGTACGCATAAAGACGATGCGGTCACCTTTTTTGCCTGAAATCCGAGACCAATCATCAGGATTTGTCGTGTTTGGCAAATCTTCATTCTCGTGGAACTCATCCAAACAAGCCTGGAGTAAGTGCTCGATGGTAATTCCCTTTTCACCAACTGTAAGAAATGACTTGATCGCAGCTGTCTTAGCTCGACTGACGATGTTTTCTATCATTGCGCCGGAACTGAAGTCCTTGAAGTAAACGATCTCTTTATCGCCATTTGCATAGGTGACCTCAAGAAACTCATTGTTAGGAGTCGTTGAATACATTTCTTCAACTACCCGCTGAATCATTGCAGTTGTAGTTGCCTGCGGGTCATTTCCATATTCCGCCAAATCCACCTTGCTCAGCGGAAGTTCAGCGGTTAAATACTTGCCAAAGATGTCAACAGCGGCTTGGGCATCTGGACGTTCAATTTTGATTTTCACATCTAGGCGACCTGGACGAAGAATTGCGGGGTCAATCATGTCTTCACGATTAGATGCGCCAATGACAATTACATTCTCAAGGCTTTCCACGCCATCAATCTCACTGAGCAGCTGAGGAACTATGGTGTTTTCAACATCACTCGACACACCACTGCCTCGTGTGCGGAACAAGGAATCCATCTCGTCAAAGAAAACAATTACCGGAGTTCCTTCGCTGGCTTTCTCCCTGGCACGCTGGAAGATGATTCGGATCTGACGTTCGGTTTCGCCAACAAACTTGTTAAGGAGTTCCGGACCCTTGATATTAAGGAAATAACTGCGACCTTCGCCAATTCCTGAACTTTCCGAGACTTTCTTGGCCAGCGAATTTGCCACTGCTTTTGCAATGAGTGTTTTGCCACACCCAGGTGGACCATAGAGCAAGATTCCCTTAGGTGGCTTTAGCTCATACTCCTTGAATAGTTCCGGATGTAAGAACGGCAATTCAACAGCGTCTCGGATGGTGTTGATCTGATCTCGAAGTCCACCGATGTCTTCGTACCTGATGTCAGGTACTTCTTCAAGAACTAAATCTTCTACTTCTGACTTTGCAATTCGTTCAAAGGCATATCCCGCCTTCATGTCGGCCAGCAAACTGTCACCCGAACGCAGTGGAACATCTTTCAAGGGTGCTGCTAGATGAACAACCCGTTCCTCGTCGCTGCGTCCCGTAACAATTGCGCGCACACCATCTTCGAGAACTTCCTGGAAAATAACAATTTCGCCTTGGTCGTCATAATTACCAGCCACAACAACATTCATGGACTCATTCAGAATTACTTCTTGACCAGGACGTAAATTTTCCCGGTCAACTTCAGGAGCCATCGCAACGCGCATTTTGCGCCCGTTGATTGTGACATCAACTAGGTCGTCTGCGGCTGGACCTAAATAGATCGCATACCCATTTGGCGGCGCACTTAGTCGATCGACCTCTTCCTTAAGGCCAATGATCTGATCTCTGGCCTCCCGAAGCGTCGCCGTGAGCTTAGTATTTGATTCAGATAAATCATCTATCCGGGAATTAAGGACCCGCAACTGATCTACGTTGGTTGACTCAGTCATCAGTTGCCTCCTCGCTTACGTCTGCTACTTCAGTAACAGTATCCAATCCACCTTTAGTTGGGCGAATTCGACGGGCAGGAAGAATAACTCCAGGTGCCAATTTTCGGGCAGTAACCAAGAATCCGGTGTGACCTTGCATTCTGTGATTAGGCCGCACTGCGAGTCCTTCCAGATGCCAAGGTCGAGCGATGAGTTCCTGTCCTTCTGGGTTAGTCCATCGCTTATCCAGTCGCAAGTCCTCTACAAACCTGGACATTTGGGTTGTGGTGGCAACGTATGCAATTACAACGCCACCAGGACGAAGCACTTGGGCAATTGAATCGATGCATTCCCAAGGTGCCAACATGTCCAAAACTATGCGATCTACGCTGGCAGTTGGAAGTGCTGTGACTTTTTCCTGCAAGTCCCCCAGAGTTACCTGCCAGTTACTTGG
>CANLIF010000132.1 GCA_947491175.1 Actinomycetota bacterium | reverse complement strand
GCGCCACGTAATGCCTCACGCCAGATTGGTCCTGGCATAGTTGACCCAAAAACCTGACCGTAGTACTGCCCATTAATACGGATGTTTTTCATTGGGTGGGTTTGGCCACCGCGTGGATCCCCAACCCAAACTGAAGCCGCCATGTCAGGTGTGTATCCAACAAACCAGACAGCTGCTGAATTATCTGTCGTTCCTGTTTTGCCTGCAGCGGGGCGACCAAAGTACATTGCGCGCCCAGTTCTGCCGCCTAATGGTCCACTTACAACGCCGGCTAAAACAGCAGTTGTGCTATCTGCCACCTCAACATCGATGGTTTGCATGCAATTTGCAGATGGAACTTCAAGTTCATTGCCGTAGCGATCCGTGATACCAGAAATTGCAATCGAATCGCAATGAACTCCATGCGCTGCAAACGTTGCCATTCCTTCGGTCAAGTCAAGGGTTGTAACGTCAAAGCAACCAAGTGTGAAACAAGGATATCCAGCGAAATCCTGACCATCTCCTTGCTGGACTCCAGAAGCCTTAGCAATCGCAAGTGGTTCGCACAGCCCGATTCTTTCTTCGAGTCCTACGAAGTAAGTGTTAACCGAGAACGCTGCTCCGCTAAAAATATCGAACGCACCAGAGCCAGTTGAATTTCTAACTGAGTATGGGGCAAATTTATTGCCAGTTCCACATTCTTTAAAATCCTTAAATTCTTTTTTGGCTGGAGCGTTAATAACTTTGAAGGGATTCCAACCCATCTTGAATGCGGCACCGATGGTGAAGGCCTTAAAAGTTGATCCAGCTTGAAATCCAACAGTGCCATTGGCTGCTACCGGCGCGTTGTAATTGATCGTTGTGTAGCCCACACCACTTCGTCCCCATTTGCGATTCTGCGCCATCGCCGTAATTTCACCAGTGCCAGGGCGAATCATCGTAATGGCAGCTGCTTTACCACTTTCATCGTCAAACGGAATTTTTTCATCGACTGCTTTTTGTGATGAAGTTTGGGCATCAAGACTTAATGTGGTTTTGATAGTTAGTCCACCGACGGCGAGAAGCCGATCTCGTACTTCTGGGGTTTCACCAAATGCTGGATCGTTCTTCAAAACTGTAAGAACATAATCACAGAAGAAAGGTGCATAAGAATTGACGCAACCATTTGATAATTCATCAGGCTTAAGATCAGTCCCGACCGGCACAGATTTTGCTTGATCTGATTGCTCTTGTGAAATATATCCAACACGCACCATCGCATTTAAAACGTCATTACGGCGATTTTCTGCTCGCTCCGGAAACCGAGTTGGGTCGTATCTCGATGGGTTTTGAACCAGGCCGGCCAGCGTTGCGGCTTCACTCAAAGTAAGTTCACTGGCAGATTTTGAAAAGTAACGTTGTGATGCAATTTCAACACCGTACGACCCAGCGCCAAAATACGCAATGTTCAAGTAGCCCTCAAGAATCTCTTGTTTTGACAATCTATTTTCAAGCTCGATTGCATATCGGGCTTCACGAATTTTTCTATTCAGAGATACCTCAACAGCCGCCTCTTGCTCTTCCTTAGTTGTGGCCGCAGTAAACAAAATTTGCTTCACATATTGTTGAGTGATTGTGGAACCACCTTGTACCTGGCCACCCGCGCCTGTTGATATTGAAGCGCGCAGAGTGCCTTTGAAATCAATCCCAGCGTGACTAAAGAATCGCTGATCTTCGATTGCGATAATCGCTTCCTGCATAAGCGGGGCAATCTCTTCGATTGGTACTTCAATTCGATTTTGCGCGTACAACACGGCGAGCACGTTACCGTCAGCATCGAGCAAAGTGTTTTGCTGCGGTAATGGGACCTGTGTTAGATCACTTGGTAGACCAGTGAACGCCTGAGCGCTATTTCGAGTAGCAAGCCCTATTCCGCCAACTACTGGGAGAACTACAAGCGCGGCAATTACACCGGCAAGCGCGACGAAAGTCGCCATCTTCGTCAAAAGGCCAAAGCGGTTTAGCTCATTTGCACCAAAGCTATTCTCCATAGTTCTTTAATGCTAGCCCCTATATTTTGGTCAATGACACGGAAATAGTGCGTGTACCTCTCCCGAATTTGCGCAAATAAGTTGACTTTAGGTATTGACATGACCCATTGCCTACCCCAATAGTTAATCAATTGGTGTTTGCTCTAGCATTTTGCGCAAGGGAAAACATCGAAGGACGTTCATTCAAGTATGAGGGGATACAAATCGTCAATGTGGAATGCAGAATGGAGTCGCAGCGCAGCTTGCCGCGATACTGACCCAGATCTTTTATTTGTCCAAGGCGCCGCCCAAAATCGAGTGAAAGTAATTTGTGCTGGCTGCTCGGTGCGAACTGAGTGCTTAGCTGACGCACTAGACAACGAAATCGAATTTGGTGTTTGGGGTGGGATGACCGAACGTGAGCGTCGCTCTCTGTTGCGGAGACGCTCAAACGTTACATCTTGGCGAGAATTACTTATGAATGCTCGCAAGGATTACGACTCCATAGACCCAGTGGCTTTCGTCCGCGGAGCCTAATTTCGAATTTTTACTAAGCCACCAACTGTCGTATGCTCGTCATATGACTAAGTGGGAATATCTGACCGCACCTTTATTGGTTCACAACACCAAGGCAATCTTGGACAACTTCGGACTTGATGGCTGGGAACTGGTTGCAGTAATTCCAGGAATGAATTCAGAGAATCTTGTTGCTTATTTCAAGCGACCAAGAGATTAGGAAAAAACATGAGCGCAGTAGAAGATCGTTTGTCCGCACTAGGAATCACAGTTCCAGAAGTTATTCCACCAGTTGCGTCTTATGTACCAGCGTCACGCACTGGAAACTTGGTTTACACATCTGGTCAGCTTCCATTTGTTGCCGGTGAGTTAATGGCTGCCGGTCTACTCGGTAAAGATGTAGATGAAGAAACTGCGGCGAAGTGCGCTGCGCAGTGCGCAGTAAACGCAATCGCTGCAATCAAGTCATTGATTGGCGACCTAGACAAAGTTGTTCGGGTAGTTAAAGTTGTCGGCTTCGTTGCCAGCACTCCAGAATTTACAAAGCAACCAGTTGTAATCAACGGTGCAAGCGATGTTTTCATCCAAGCATTCGGCGATGCAGGTAAGCATGCTCGCTCAGCAGTAGGTGTTGCATCATTGCCGCTTAACACACCTGTTGAAGTTGAAGTAATCGTCGAAGTTCGCGACTAATTCTTAACGTCTATGTAGTAGGGAGGAAGCGGACATGATTGAAAGCAATTTACATAACACTCCGCTTTTTTCTGCGTTAGACGAAGAAGCTGCGATCGCACTAAAGCAGTCAATGGTTACGCAGACCATTAAAAAAGGTAACGACCTTTTCAAAGAGGGCGACCCAGGCGATCGGCTTTACATCGTTACTGAGGGCAAAATTAAATTGAGTCACGCTTCAGGCGATGGCCGGGAATCACTTCTTATGGTTTTAGGACCTGGAGATATGTTCGGTGAACTTTCGCTATTTGATCCAGGGCCGAGAACTGCAACAGCATCCGCAGTAACTGACTCAAAAGTTCTTGGGCTTGGTAACACAGATTTGTATCCATGGCTTGCCGGGCGTCCTGAAGTTTCGAAGGCACTTCTAAAAGCTTTGGCGCATCGCCTGCGGCGCACTAATGAAACAATGTCAGATTTAGTTTTTGCTGATGTTCCGGGTCGTGTGGC
>CANLIF010000131.1 GCA_947491175.1 Actinomycetota bacterium | reverse complement strand
GGGTCACACTCGAAGCGTGAACACCTCATAACCCTACCAATTCAAGGTCTGACATAGTTTGGGTGTGAGCATTTCTTGGCTGCGAAGTCCCGAAGGCCAAATGGTCATCCTGGTTGCTAGGGATTTCGCTGATCCGCTGATGGCCATTCCTGCACTACGCAAGCAGTTCTTGGAAATCTCCCCAGATTTGATTTCACAGGCATTTAGTCAGGCTCAACTGCAACATCGTCTAGAAGCTAGGTGGGGAATTTCAGCGGAGGACTTGCTGCTAACCGATGATGGGATTAGTCAAGCCACTCGGCCTGAAGTTGCCAAATTTCGCGCTGAATTCATTGCTCAAAAATTCGGCGCAAACGCCCACGTCTTAGATCTAACCTGTGGACTCGGATTTGATTCTCGAGAATTTGCTCGTTATGGATTACGAGTAACATCCGTTGAAATTGATTCAGAGACTGCTGAGTATGCAAGCCATAACCTAAGCCAGTTTGATATTCGCGTGCATTGCGCAGATGCCGCTGGCTTTGTAATCTCTAACGACGTCGATGTGGTATTCGTTGACCCAGCAAGACGGGACCCAAATGCTGCGAAAGATTCCCTAGGGAACACCAAGCGAATCTTTAATCCTTCCCAATGGTCTCCAAGCTGGGAACCCATAAACGAAATTGCAAACACTCATCCAGTAATTGCCAAAGTTGCCCCGGGAATTGATAAAGCCGATCTCGTGGATTGGGATGCGCGTTGGATAAGTTCTGATGGCGACTTAGTTGAATGCTTCCTCAGTAGCTCTGGGACTGGAATTCGAGCAGCTGTGTTACTTGATTCTAAAAATGACTTGCAATTTGAAGTATTGGGCGACGTGCAAACTACAACAGCGCCGCTGGGAGATTTCCTAGTAATTCCAGATCCAGCGTTGATTCGCGCTAGCGCACTTGATGCAATCGCAAAACTTTGTAATGGTGGCCTAGTCAATGAACACATCGCTTGGTTGACATCCGATGATGCGGACGCGGTTTCTAAACTTTCTAATCAGGTACCAAGTCTGGCCAGTGTTTTGCGGATTGAATCGCATTTTAAGTTTTCCGAAAAGCTACTTGTTGCTAATTTGAAAGATATTGAACTATCCGGAGTGACTGTAATGACCCGAGGCATGCAGCTCGACGTTGAAGCAATTCGAAAGTTGGCGGTAAAAGCCTCAAGTTCTGGAAACCAGGAATTAGTCATTGCGATCTATCGAGATGACGCTGGACCACAAGCTCTGCTTTGTCGACGTTAATTAAGTTGCGTTAAATCTTCTTTTAACTGCGCGATTGCATCTGGCCCAAGCCCACAGCAGCCACCAATTAACTGTGCGCCAGCTTTTACCCATTCCGCGATGATCTGCGATGGCAAAGTGTTATGACCTTCGCCAATCCAGCACATATTTTTCCCATCCCAAACTCGACCGGCGTTGGGGTAAACAACAAGTGGAAGTGAGGTTTTGGCTGAAAGTTTGCGTAAGAGTGAAGTTACGTGTTCTGGCATCGTGCAATTAACGCCAATGGCGACGACTGATTCACAATCTTTAACAATCTCGGCAAGGTGGCCAATGCCTTGTCCCGCACAAGTCGAGGCACCATCTTGAGCACTCATGGTGATCCAGGCTGGGATATCTGGATAGTCGGCTAACACTTCAACTAACGCTCGGACCTCGTCCAAATCTGGAATGGTTTCGCAGGCAAACAAGTCAGGATTTGCACTAGCCAAGACTTCAATTCGCTCGCGATGAAACTTAACTAGATCAACGTGAGCGACTCCGTAGTTACCCACATATTCTTGACCGCCACCAAGTACTGCGCCATAAGGACCCACACTTGCAGCAACCCATACTTTTTCCTTGGCCTTAGCTGCAACATCTTTGGCAAGAGTTATTGACAGTCTCATCAAGTCATCAGCTTGGGCTTGCGTCATACCAGTTGCCACGAATCCAGTTCGACTGGCTTGATATGAAGCAGTGATGATTACTCGGCCACCAGCAGCAACATAATCTTGATGAACTTCTGCGATTGCTTCAGGTGCATCACGTAGTAATCGCGCCGACCAAAGTTTGTCCGCTAAATTATGGCCGCGCTTTTCCAGTTCGCCCGATAGTCCGCCATCAATTGGCCAGGGTCCTTCTGCTAACCAACTTGCGAAACTCGTCACTATGCCACCACGTTTGTTATGTTCATCGAAGAATCTGTTGCGAAGTACAATTGTGATGCATCACGACCACGTTTGACTAATTCTGCGCCAAGAGCTGCGACCATTGCACCATTGTCAGTGCAAAGGCCAGGGCGAGGAATTCGAAGCGCGATGTTATTTTCCCGACAACGAGCGTCGGCTTCAGATCGCAATCTGCTATTTGCAGCAACTCCCCCACCAATAACTAAAGTTCCAACATCATTACTCAAGCAGGCATCAATTGCTTTACGAAGTAGTACGTCCACGATTGCTTCCTGAAACGATGCAGCGACATCATTAACCATTATCGAATTTCCTGCCCGTTTCTCAGTTTCAATCCAACGAGCCACAGCAGTCTTTAGTCCAGAAAACGAAACATCAAAGCGGTGCTTAGCCATATCTTTTGGTGAAGTTAATCCGCGTGGAAAATCAATTGCATTTGGATTTCCAGTTTGCGCTGCCTGATCTATGTAAGGTCCGCCTGGGAATGGCAGACCTAAAACGCGCGCAATCTTGTCAAAAGCTTCACCTGCTGCATCGTCGATAGTTTGACCTAGTTGAATTACATCTTCTGTGATGTCTGGGATCAATAACAAGGATGAATGTCCACCAGAAACCAGCATTGCCACACTTGGTTCATCCAGTGGCCCATGTTCAAGTTGATCAACACAAACGTGCGCTGCCAAGTGATTAACCCCGTAAATCGGCTTGCCCAAAGCCACTGCCAATGACTTTGCTGCCGCAACGCCAACAAGTAGTGCTCCAGCTAAACCTGGGCCAGATGTCACTGCAATTGCATCAACGTCTGCCAGTTTGATGTTCGCCGTTTTACAGGCACGTTCAATGGTTGGCACCATGGCTTCTAAGTGGGCCCGGCTAGCAATTTCCGGTACTACTCCACCGAACCGAGCATGCTCATCAACACTTGAGGCGACCTCATCCGCTAACAAAGTTGTCCCGCGCACAATTCCAATTCCAGTTTCATCGCACGAAGTTTCGATTCCTAAAATCAATGGCTCAGACATTAGCTACTCGCTTTCGCATAATGTTGGCGTCAATCGTGTTGCCGTAATAATTGCGTCGGACATCAATTCGTTCATAGCCACGGGATGCATACATCTTTAGCGCTGCTTCGTTATCACTTCGAACTTCTAAAAATATTTCTTTCACATTACGCAAGGTGGCTTGCGACTCGAGCCAATCCATCAAGGCGGTACCGATTCCTTTGCCCTGCTGATCTTTGGAAACTGCAACAGTATTTACATCCCCCTGTTTACCTACATATCTAAATGAGGCATAGCCAACAATCTGAGAATCTAGAACTGCCACTGAAACATCCCGAGAAATTGAAACTTCAGCAAGTTCACCTAAAAACAATTCTTTGGTCCAAGCGTCAATCGGAAATAGATCAACTTCTATTGCTAAAACTGCAACTAGGTCGGATTGCTCCATGGGGTGAATTTCCAACATTAGAGAACCGACTTTCTAGTTGTCGGTTC
>CANLIF010000130.1 GCA_947491175.1 Actinomycetota bacterium | reverse complement strand
CGAACTAACGCAACGATTTGTTTACGCAGTTCTTCAGCATCAATTTGTGCGCCAGATTTTAGAACCACAAAAGCTTTTGGAATTTGGCCCTTAATCGCATCTGCAACGCCAATCACGGCGCATTCTGCAACTAGTTCGTGGGTCGCCACGACGGCTTCCAGGGATCCGGTGCTTAATCGATGTCCAGCAACGTTGATTACATCATCAGTTCTACCCATGATGTAGACGTATCCGTCCTCATCTATATATCCACCATCTCCACTTGCATACATTCCTGGGAAGACTGTTAGGTAGGAGTCGATGTAACGCTGGTCATCGCCCCAGAGTGTTGGCAAAGTTCCCGGCGGTAACGGCAAAGTGATGGCGATGTTTCCTTCAGTACCAGCCGGTAACTCGTTACCCAATTCATCAAGGACTCGAATGTCGTAACCAGGAATTGCCACTGTTGGTGATCCTGGCTTGATTGGCATTTGTTCAAGCCCGCGCAGATTTGATGCAATTGGCCAACCAGTTTCGGTTTGCCACCAGTTATCAATAACTGGAACCCCAAGTTTTTCAGTTGCCCAGTGATACGTGTCTGGATCTAGGCGTTCGCCAGCAAGGAAAAGGTTTTCAAACTTTGAAAGATCGGTAGTTTTGATGAAATCGCCGTTGTAATCTTCTTTTCGAATTGCCCGAATCGCGGTTGGCGCAGTAAACAAACCCTTAACGCCATATTTTTCAAGCACTCGCCAGAAAGTTCCAGCATCCGGGGTGCCAACTGGTTTACCTTCAAAAACTATCGTGCTGGCCCCTGCAAATAGTGGTGCATAAACGATGTAAGAATGCCCAACCACCCAGCCAACATCTGAAGCTGACCACCACATATCGCCGGCCTCAATGTTGTAAACATTCTTCATTGACCAGGTCAGGGCGACAGCATGGCCACCATTATCGCGAACAATACCTTTTGGTTTTCCAGTTGTGCCCGAGGTATACAAAATGTAGAGCGGATCAGTTGCTGCCACCGAAACGCATTCGGCAGGTTCTGCCATTGCCATGGCATCTTTCCAGTCCATATCAAGTGGGCCAAGTTCAACTCGATGCTGTTCGCGCTGCAAGATTATGCATCGGTTTGGTTTGTGAGTTGCCAATGCAATCGAATCATCAAGCATCGGCTTGTATTCCACGATTCGATTAGGTTCCAAGCCACAGGAGGCCGACACAAGAACTTTTGGTTTAGCATCATCGATTCGAGCAGCTAACTCAGCCGGAGCAAACCCACCAAACACAACTGAATGAACTGCGCCCAACCTCGCACAAGCCAGCATTGCAATCAATGCTTCAGGGACCATGGGCATATAGATAACTACCCGATCCCCTTTTTCAACTCCTGCCATCCTCAGTGCGCCAGCGAAACGCGCCGTCTTTTCCAGCATCTGGGCGTAAGTCAAAATGGATGACTTGCCCGTGATCGCACTTTCGTGAATCACTGCCGGTTGATCAGCTCGGCCATCAATAACGTGGCGATCTAGTGCGTTGTAGCAAGTGTTTAACATGCCATCGGAGAACCAACGATACAGCGGAACGTTGCTGTCATCCAAAATTACCTTTGGGAATTTATCCCACTTCACTAACTTGGCTGCCTCACCCCAGAATCCAGCAGGATCGGTCAAACTTTGCTCATACGCCCGCTGGTAATCACTCATAGGAAGTGTCTACCACTAACTGGGAATAGCGAGCACTTAAGGGTAAGAAAGCAGTTCTAGTTCTTGGTGGCAGCAGCCAGTTGGCCACAGGCGCCATCAATGTCACGACCACGAGTATCGCGCACTGTAACAGGTACGCCGTGGCTCTTAAGTCGACGCACGAACTCATCTTCGTCCTCTGGACGAGACGCAGTCCATTTTGAGCCAGGCGTTGGGTTTAGTGGAATTAGATTTACGTGGACCAGATTTCCGGCAAGTTTTTCGCCCAGTAAGTCTGCTCGCCAGGCTTGATCGTTGATGTCTTTGATCATTGCGTATTCGATAGAAATGCGCCGACCAGTTTGATCTGCGTAATACCAAGCGGCATCAAGAACTTCTTGAACTTTAAATCGAGTATTGATCGGCACCAAAGTGTCGCGTAATTCATCATCCGGTGCGTGCAGGGAAACGGCAAGAGTTACCGGAATTCCTTCTTCAGCCAACTGACGCATGCGCGGAACTAAACCAACTGTTGAAACTGTGATGCCTCGAGCCGACATGCCAAATCCGGCAGGTGCCGGTTCCGTTAGTCGGCGGATTGCGGAGATAACGCTGTTGTAATTAGCCATAGGTTCACCCATGCCCATAAACACCAAATTGTTTACGCGTCCAATGCCACCATCAATTTCACCTTTAGCCAAGGATCTTGCTCCAGCTAAAACTTGTTCAACAATTTCAGCAGTAGATAAGTTCCGGGTTAGCCCACCTTGACCCGTGGCGCAGAACGGACAGTTCATGCCACAACCTGCCTGGGAGGAAATACACATTGTTACCCGATCGGTGTAGCGCATTAATACGCTCTCTACGAGTACGCCATCAAAGAGTTTCCAAACTTGTTTAACTGTTGTGCCGTTATCGCACTTAAGTTCCTTGATGCTGGTCATTATTTCTGGGAAAAGCAGATCCTTGACGACTTCGCGCATTTCTGCTGGAACATCAGTCCAAGAGTTTGTGTCGTTGTTCAGGCGCTGATACCACTGGCGGGAAAACTGATCTGCGCGAAACCCAGGTAATCCAAGTTCAACAACTTGAGCCTTGCGCTCTTCAACAGTCCAATCGGACCAATGTTTTGGTGGTTTTGGTCGCTTTGGTTCGATCATGATCAATTCACCGGGTGCAAGCATACCAATAGCCTACGGGTCAAACGCTACTTAGAGAAAAAATCCAAAGAGTAGCCACGCCACGAAGGCATTCACTACTAACGAGTCGAGTCGATCCATCACTCCACCATGAGCGGGCAACAAAGATCCCATGTCCTTTATTCCAAGGTCGCGCTTGATCATTGACTCAACTAAATCTCCAATTGTTGCAGTAAGCATCATTGCAAACCCAACAATTGCGCCTTGCCACCAAGGTTGGTCAAATACGTAAATCCACAAAGCGATTCCGACTATCAGCTGAAGTACAAGTGCGCCAGCAAAGCCTTCCCAAGACTTATTAGGGGAAACATTTGGCGCCATTAGATGCTTACCAAAAATGGCTCCGGCTGCATACCCACCCAGATCAGTGGCAGCTGTCAACAAAATAAACGCTAGAACTTTCCAAGCGCCGTTTTCTTGAGTAGATAGCAAAACTGCAAAGCCAGCAAGTAACGGTGCATATGCCAAGGCAAAAATTGATCTGGTTACGTGATGTACATAAGCTTCTGGGCCATCAAGTAATCTAACGGCCAGCACAATCAGGGCGCTACCAACAAAAGTTCCAAGCAGCCCGATTGGACCTGCGACGGCGGCACCCACAATGATTGCAGGCGCCAAAATCTGCAACAATATATTTATTCGAGCTGATAAGCCAACTACGAGCGTGCGTCCCAATTCTCGAGCAGCCAGCATCATGCCAAATGCAGCCAGGATTGCAAAGAATCTGGAGTCAATAAACAACGATGAAATTACTGTGACAAAAAGTCCTAGGCCTACTGCTATTGCTACCGGCAGATTACGGCCAGCTTTTCCGTAGTCCGGTTCGTTGACCGTCATTAGACCTCGAGAAGTTCGGCTTCT
>CANLIF010000129.1 GCA_947491175.1 Actinomycetota bacterium | reverse complement strand
CTTGGGCTTGGTAACACAGATTTGTATCCATGGCTTGCCGGGCGTCCTGAAGTTTCGAAGGCACTTCTAAAAGCTTTGGCGCATCGCCTGCGGCGCACTAATGAAACAATGTCAGATTTAGTTTTTGCTGATGTTCCGGGTCGTGTGGCCAAGGCACTCTTAGAATTGGGCGAAAAGTTTGGCAGCAAAACCAGCGATGGACTTTATGTTCACCATGATCTAACGCAAGAAGAGTTGGCGCAACTGGTTGGCGCATCCCGCGAAACAGTAAATAAGGCACTTGCTGACTTTGCTAGTCGTGGCTGGGTAAAACTTGAAACTCGATCAGTTGAAATTCTTGATATTGAGCGGTTAGCAAAACGCGCTCGCTAATTCTTCATCTAGTCTTAAGTAATGTCCCCGCGCGAATCTAAAGCAGCCTTAACAGCTCGCGCAATTGCAATTGACACAAAACTTTCGCAAATGTTCCCAGATGCCAAATGCGAATTGGATTATGAAAATCCTCTGCAGTTACTTGTTGCCACCGTGTTATCAGCGCAATGCACGGACAAACGAGTGAACATGGTTACTCCCGTTCTATTCAAGAAGTATCCAAACGTCACTGATCTTGCAGCGGCTCCGATCGAAGACATCGAAGCAATAATTCGGTCAACAGGTTTTTATCACAACAAAGCAATGTCAATTAAAGGTTTGTCAGCAGCAATCATTGAACGCTTTGCTGGAGAAGTCCCAAACACGCTAGAAGAATTAGTCACGTTGCCTGGCGCTGGTCGAAAAACTGCCAATGTCGTCTTAGGAAATGCTTTTGGTGTTCCTGGAGTAACGGTAGATACTCACGTAGGCCGAATTGCCAGGCGACTCGGCTGGACTAAAAACACCGATCCAGTAAAAGTTGAATTCGACATTATGGCGATTCTGCCTTCTGAGTACTGGACCATGCTTAATCATCGTTTGATTTTCTTGGGCCGAAGAGTCTGTCACTCCCGCAAACCTGCATGCGGTGCCTGCGAACTTGCCAATATGTGTCCATCTTTTGGGGAGGGCCCAACTGATCCAACTGAGGCCGCCAAACTAGTGAAGACTGGTGATTGAGATGAGCACACCAGAGTGGATGAACCAACTAATCACTCGTATGCCCACTTTGCAGCCCAGTGATTTATCAAGGCATTCCGTGCCAGAAGAATCAACACGTGAAGCCGCAGTCCTTGTGTTGTTTGGACCTCGAGAAACTTTTGGCGAAGTCGTAATAATTGAACGCGCATCTCACTTAAAGGCACACCCCGGGCAACCAGCATTTCCTGGTGGTCGCGTTGAAGAAGGTGACAGCTCACTTTCACAAACTGCGCTACGCGAAGCTAAAGAAGAAATCGGACTTAATCCAGATTCAATTGAGATTCTGGGTGAACTCCCACAACTTTGGATTCCACCATCCAACTTCAAAGTGACCCCAGTTCTTGGCTGGTGGCATACCCCTCATGAGATTACAAAAATCGATGCCAATGAAGTTCAAGCAGTTCATCAAATTCCGTTGTTAGATCTGATCAATCCAAAGAATCGAACTCGGGTCCGTCACGTAAATGGATCCTTTGGTCCAGGATTTAACGTTGAATCAATGTTGATCTGGGGATTCACGGGTGGATTGATAAGTCGCCTGATAGACATAGCAGGCTGGTCTGTTCCCTGGGATGAGTCTCATATTGTTGAATTGCCTGCGCCAGCCCCCAATACTGAAGTTTCAAGTTGAATCCCCTTTATCTGGATTTAATTCTGATCGCATTCGCGGTTTTCATTTTGGTGTCTGGGTGGCGACGCGGACTATTTGTTAGCGCACTGTCACTAGTTGGATTAGTTTTTGGAGCTTGGCTTGGTAAAACTTTAATTGAAATAGTAAATGGTGCATCAACAACAACTTCATTAACTCGAACTGGACTAAGCACAGCCACACTGTTTATTGGGATTGGAATTGGCAGCGCGATTGGCGGCTTTATTGGGCGACGACTGAGAAATATTTTTCGTTGGTCACCAATTAGAGCGCTAGATAATTTCTCGGGCGCCACACTCTCACTAGTTGCTTGGTCGATAGTGTCTTGGTTGCTCGCTACAACTTTGTTAGCAGCCCCAGTTTCATCTTTTACCAATACAGTTTCACAATCCAAAGTCTTAAACATCCTTGAGCAATATATGCCGATGTCTATTCGCGACGGTGTTGAATCTGTTCGAATCTATGTCTCTGATTCTGGGTTACCGGAAGGGATTGCAAACGTATTGCTCGCACCTTCGGTTGAACCACCAGATGTAACTTCAATTGATGCACCTACAGTGCTAGCCGCATTGGACTCGGTTGTAAAAGTTGAAGGTACTGCGCAAGAGTGCAGTACCCGATTATCTGGATCAGGATTTGTAATTGGTCCAGACCTAATCATGACGAATGCTCATGTGGTCGCAGGAGTAGATAACCCAACCGTGCGTGTTAAAGGAAAAGGTAAAGCTTTTGAAGGGGTAGTAATTTACTTTGACCCTGCTCGTGACATTGCGATCATCAGAACCAAAGACTTCCCATCAGTAGCGCTGCGCATCAGCGAACCACTTACTCGAGCTGATACTGCAGTAGTGGCCGGATTCCCTGACGGCGGGCTACTTACTTTGATCCCAGCCAGAGTTAGAAGTGTTTCGGTTTCCAACGGCACAGACATATATGGAAAAAATCCAGTAACTCGAGAGATCTATGCAATCTCGGCTGACATTAAACAGGGAGATTCTGGCGCACCCATGTTCGCCTTAGATGGCACGGTTGCAGGTTTAGTTTTTGCTTCCTCTGCAACAGATGCCGATACTGGCTACGCATTAACTGCCAAAGAGTTTATGGCCGGATTTGAAATAGCCAGTGCTGCTACTAAAGCCGTTGATACTGGAAAGTGTTCTGGCCTATAACCCAGAAGCTATTTGGGAAATAGGCTTGACCAACGAGATTATTGGGGCAACTATCGTTATTAGAACCAAAGTTGAAATCTAAATTCCCTCAGAAAGTGTGGAAAAAATGAGTGGTGAAGCGTTAGAGAATTTATCTCACGAAGATCGAGTCTTTTTCCCATCTGAAAAATTCGCAGCTCAAGCAAATGGTAAAGCTGATCTATACGAAAGTGCCAAAGTAGATCGCGAAAGTTTCTGGAGCGAACAGGCAGAAAACTTGCAGTGGGATACCAAGTGGAGCCAAGTTCTTGATTGGTCCCAAGCGCCGGTATCCAAGTGGTTTGTTGGTGGCAAGTTAAACGTTTCTGTGAACTGTATCGATCGCCATGTAGCCGCCGGAAATGGTTCGCGAGTAGCCATTCATTTCGAAGGCGAACGTGGCGATACCCAAACCATCACTTACCAAGACCTACTGGAGTCAGTCAGTAAAGCTGCAAATGCATTGACTGAATTGGGAATCAAAGCTGGAGATCGCGTTGCTATCTATATGCCGATGATTCCAGAGGCAGTTATATCTATGTTGGCTTGCGCTCGAATTGGCGCCCCACACTCAGTTGTGTTTGGTGGATTTTCCGCAGAGTCACTTCGTAGCCGTATCGAAGACGCCTCGGCAAGTTTGGTAATTACCGCTGATGGTGGTTTTCGAAAAGGTAGCGCATTTGGTTTAAAGGTTGCCGTAGATGAGGCAATTGAAAACATGCCAAGTGTTAAAAATGTATTGGTCGTAAAGCGAACTGAGCAAGAAGTGACTTGGAATAGTGATCGTGACATTTGGTGGGATG
>CANLIF010000128.1 GCA_947491175.1 Actinomycetota bacterium | reverse complement strand
GCGATGAATAGCCAAATTGGTTTTGCAACTAGGAAATGGTGTGCTCCGTTACTTGATTTGCCGGTTCATTGCGACCCCCAAAGTTATTTCTCCAGGCGCATCGAACTGGGTGCCTCCGAAGTTAACCGCAGATTTTTGGCGGCAAGTGGCGTAACGCACTCTTTAATCGAAACGGGTTTCCGGGGCGATCAAATCCACGGCCCAGAAGCAATGGCTGAACTATCTGGCCACAAAGTAGACAAAGTAATTCGTCTTGAGACCGTAGCTGAAAAACTATTGGATTCTGGCACGGTTACCGCTGAAACCTTTGTTAGTGATTTTGCTCGGGAACTTAGGATTGCCTGCCAAGGCGCCGTTGGCCTAAAGAGCATTGTGGCTTATCGATACGGTATGCACTTCGAACCATCATCGCCAAGCCAATTTGAAGTTCAGAGAGCAATCGAACCCGTACTCCGACAAGTGGAATCAGGAGCCCCAGCCAGAATTGATGACCCAATCTTGTTGCGGCATTTAATTTTTACTGGGCTTGAACTTGAGTTACCTATGCAGTTTCACATTGGGTATGGCGATCCAGATTTGTATTTGCACCTGTGTGACCCGCTATTAATGACCAATTTCATTAAGCATGCTGAGTCTCGAAAAGTGCCAATCATGCTTTTGCATACCTACCCTTTCCATCGCAATGCAGGTTACTTGGCGCAGATGTTTGAAAATGTTTACCTCGATGTTGGATTGGCAATTAATTACACAGGCGCTCGCAGTGAAGCGATCATTGCTGAGTCGTTAGAGCTTGCACCATTCCACAAAATTCTTTTTAGTTCTGATGCTTGGGGTTTATCCGAACTCACCTACATGGGTGCTGCAATGTTTAGATATGGCTTCGGCAGAGTCCTGGCAGATTGGGTTGATCAGGATCTTTGGAGTTTAGCTGACGCAAAGCACGTTACTGATAGCGTCGGTTATGTAAATGCCAACCTGGCTTATCGACTTAATTAGTTATGAGTAAACATGGCTACAAGTATTAATCCATTAGTCCAAGATTTCTTGACCCGAGACGCAGCAAGTGTTGCCGGTGTTGAGAAACTCAGATTCTTCCCGCTGGTTGCAGAGTCTGGGAATGGAACAATTTTGGTCGAGCCGGGGGGCCGGGAACTTTTAGACTTTTCAAGCAGTTGGACTGCTGGTGGTCTTGGTTATGGAAATCCAATAGTTACCAAAGCCATAATTGAAGCCGCAACTAATCCACCAGGCTTTGGCGGCATTTCAGCAATTCACCCCGACTTAGTAAAACTCGCTGAGCTGCTGCTTGAAATCGTTCCAGGTGAGAGTAACCGCCGGGTATACATCGGAAATACTGGCTCGGATGCAAATGACGTCGTACTAAGAGCTTGCAGAGTAAACACTGGTAAGTCTCGAGTTATTACATTTGAAAATAGTTACCATGGCGGTGTCGGGTTTGCCATGGGTGTGTCCGGCGTGCATGTTGGAACGAACGCAACGGCCGCAGAAGGCGCAACATTTGTTCCTTATCCTGATTCGTTTCGTCCACATTTGGGCAACATTGCAGATTCGGTTGCCGATTCGTTGCAGCGAATCCAACGTGAATTTGAATTAGGTGATGTGGCCTGCTTGATCATGGAGCCAATTCAATCTGACGGTGGGTTGATAGTGCCACCACTTGGATTTATGAAGGCAGTCGTAGGTCTTTGTAAAGAGTATGAAGTTTTGTTCATCTGTGATGAAGTAAAAGTTGGGCTGGGCCGAACTGGATTACTGCACGCTTTTCAACGCGATGAGGTCGTGCCTGACATTGTGACTTTCGGCAAGATGCTAGGTGGTGGCTTGCCGCTCTCGGCTGCGGTTGGACCAGCAAGAATTCTCGACGGACCAACTGGATCTGCTTTGATGACTGCAGCAGGCAACCCAATTTGTGTGGCAGCAGGAATTGCTGCACTAGAAGTGATTATTTCCCAAGACCTCACTAGCCAAGCTGAAACTGCGGGTCAAAGAATTCGAGAACTCTTTGATCAAAAAGTCATTGAACTCGATATCTCTGATGTAGTTGGAGACGTTCGGGGACATGGCCTTGCTATTGGCATTGACCTGGTTACTGACCGAGCTACAAATAATCGAAACAACGATCTTGCCCGCAAAACGGTCTATCGTGCGTGGGAACTTGGCGTGGTTGTCTATTATGTTGGCGCGAATGTATTGGAAGTTACGCCACCACTGACGATTCAGGCGCATGAGATAGAACATGGTGTCCAAATAATCGCGCAAGCAATTGCCGACGCCAAAGCAGGCCTGGTAACTGACGAAATGGTTGCTGCTTTCACAGGTTGGTAGATTGCATCGGATAGATTCATCTCGTGCGAATCAAATTTTGGCTAATTGTTATCGAAGGCGCGCTGCTTGCCATCGCTGCTATTGCTGGAGTTTTGGCATTTCAAATTTGGCAGAATCCAATTTATTCATCAGACCCAAAGCAAAAAGCTGGCTGTATTAAAACCTTAACTGTCGGACGCTCAGTTGAAGGAATTTTGATTGAGGCATGTCAGTTGAACGGATCGAACCCTCAAGCTGAAAACACATTGCTTGTCGTCGGAACAATTCATGGTGATGAACCAGATGGCAAACTGGTAATCGATGAGTTGCTAACAGAACCTGCACCAGTTAACGGTGAAATCTGGGTAATTCGCGATGGCAATCCTGATGGCGCAAAGTTAGAAACTCGACGAAATGCAAATGAAGTAGACATCAATAGAAACTTTCCCATTAAGTGGGTAGCGTCTGACCCTTCAGCTCGAACTTATAGTGGACCAAGCCCGGCAAGTGAACCAGAAACTTTGGCACTAATGAATGCGGTTGAGTTGATAAAGCCAACACAGATTGTGGTATTTCACCAACCTTATGAACAAATTGATTGTCCGCCGGACCGACCAAAAACAATCAGTGACCGGTTATCACAATTAACGGGTTTTAAATCCGAATGTATTCCTGGGGAAAAATCTGGTTCACCAACGAATTCCTACACTGGAACGTTTACCATTTGGGTCAATTCCACTTTCCCAGATGCAACTGCGGTGACCTTTGAACTTGGCGTAACCACAACACAAACCAAAATAGAAACGATCGCCAAAGCCCTGAGAGTTTTGGCAACTGAACCTAGTATTTAGTCGTTACAGCGAAAAGCTTGGGTACTCATCTGTTACCAACACGAAAGCATATCCATAAACTCGGTTCCAATACTGAGTGACGCCCAAAAGCACTTCAGCGCTAGCTGCTGGCATCTTGCCTGTGAAAAGAATCGTGAACCAAGTAAAGACCAAAACCACTAAACCATAGATTACGTAAACAAGGCCAACTAGGTAGAGCGGTATAGCGAGAAACCATTTAAATAATGGCAGATAACGATCAAGTTTTGCTCCACCTTCAACATCTGGGAACGTGATTGTTACATCAGCACTTTCTTCGATTGATGGGTAATTATCGTTGAGTAAAAAGATGTAGGCAGAAACGCGCGTTGATAATGCCAACAGGGACCGATTGAAATCCAGGATATAGGAAGGGTAGATTCCGCGAAACACAAGAGCTAGCACAACTGGCAAGAACAAAAGCCCGGGCAAGAAAGCTGATGCTTCACTGGATCCAGACCATGCGGTAAAAGCGGAAACAAAGATGGCAATTGGCACTACTAAGAAAATGCGTAGTGCTACCGATTTACGATCGCGATCTTCGAGTTGAACTGTGATTGTGGTTTCAATTTGATTACTCAT
>CANLIF010000127.1 GCA_947491175.1 Actinomycetota bacterium | reverse complement strand
TTCTAAAGTTAGTGGTTCAAAATACAGCCGACTTGAAGTGTCATAGTCAGTTGAAACTGTTTCTGGATTGCAATTGATCATGATGGTGTCTAAACCTTTTTCCCGCAAAGTTAGCGAGGCATGGACACACGAGTAATCAAACTCAATTCCCTGTCCAATTCGGTTTGGACCTGAGCCAAGAATAATCACTGCGGGATTAGCTCGTGGCGAGACTTCAGTTTCTTGGTCATAAGTTGAATAGTGATACGGAGTAAGCGCAGCAAACTCGGCGGCACAAGTGTCGACAGTTTTGTAAACCGGGCGCACATCTAAGGTGTGACGAATTCCTCGAACTTCAGCTTCAGAAATTCCCCGAATCAAACCGATCTGGGCATCGGAAAAACCATGCCGTTTGGCGGCCACAATTGTGTGGCGATCTAACGTGGCTTCTGACTTAAGTGTGCGGGCGACTTCGCAAAGTAAAACGATTTGGTCCAAGAACCACGGATCAATTTTGGTGGCTGCAAAGACTTGCTCAACTGATGCGCCAGCCCAAAGTGCCAGCTGCACTTGGTTTAGTCGGCCATCGGTTGGAATCTTCATTTTGGTAAGCAAGTCTGCGATGTCAATTGACTTTGGATCCTGGGACCAGACAAATAAGTTTTCTTTACGTTCTATGGATCGCAGGGCCTTATGCAGGGCTTCAGTGAAGTTGCGGCCAATTGCCATTGCTTCGCCAACTGACTTCATAGTTGTGGTCAAGGTTTGATCTGCATTTGGGAACTTTTCAAATGCAAAGCGCGGAATCTTTACAACTACATAATCCAAAGTGGGTTCAAATGAGGCCGGAGTTTCCTTTGTGATATCATTTGGAATTTCATCTAAGGTGTAACCGATCGCTAGGCGCGCGGCAATCTTTGCAATTGGAAACCCAGTTGCCTTACTGGCAAGTGCTGAGGATCGAGACACTCGCGGATTCATTTCAATCACGATGATTCGACCGTCAGCAGGATTAACCGCGAATTGAATGTTGCAGCCACCAGTATCAACACCGACTGCGCGGATGATCGCGATCCCAAGATCGCGAAGCTTTTGGAATTCGCGATCAGTAAGAGTCATCGATGGGGCCACTGTGATGGAATCGCCAGTATGAACGCCCATCGGGTCAACGTTTTCAATGGAACAAACAACTACGACGTTGTCCTTGTTATCGCGCATTAACTCAAGTTCGAATTCTTTCCAGCCAATGATTGACTCTTCGAGCAAAACTTCAGTAGTAGGACTGGCTTGCAAACCAAGTCCGGCAATTCGATGTAAATCCTCTTCGTTGTAGGCAATACCTGAGCCCGCGCCACCCATGGTGAACGAAGGTCGGACTACAACTGGGTAACCAAGTTCTTTTACGCCATCAAGGCAGTCCTGCATGGTGTGGCAAACAAAGGAAGCGGCACTTTCGCCACCGATGTCTGCCACGATCTGGCGGAATAATTCTCGGTTTTCGCCACGTTCAATCGCGTCCACATCCGCGCCGATCAATTCGACGTTGAACTTATCTAAAACACCATTCTTGAACAGTGCAATTGCAGTATTTAATGCAGTTTGTCCGCCAAGCGTTGGAAGCAAGGCATCGGGTCGCTCCCGCTCAATGATTGAGGCAACAACTTCAGGAGTGATTGGTTCAATGTAAGTAGCGTCTGCGAATTCCGGATCAGTCATGATCGTTGCAGGGTTGCTATTGACCAGAATTACTCGAAGCCCTTCCGCTTTAAGTACTCGGCAAGCTTGCGTACCCGAATAATCGAATTCACACGCTTGGCCAATAACAATTGGCCCAGATCCAATAACCATTACCGATTTAATGTCGCTGCGACGTGGCATTAGCGCTTGCCCTCCATCAGTTCAACAAATCGATCAAACAAGTAAGCCGAATCGTGTGGTCCAGCCGCAGCTTCGGGATGGTACTGAACACTGAATGCTGGAACATCTACGCATTCCAGTCCCTCAACGACATTGTCATTTAGGCAGACATGGCTAACCCTGACTGTGCCGTAAGGAGTTTGCGAGTCGCGATCAATTGGGGCATCCACCGCAAACCCGTGATTATGCGCTGTGACTTCTACTTTATTTGTCGTGCGATCCATTACTGGCTGATTGATACCGCGATGCCCATAACGAAGTTTGTAGGTGCCAAACCCAAGTGCGCGTCCCAAAATTTGATTTCCAAAGCAGATTCCAAAGAATGGTCGCTTGGCATCAAGGGTCGCTTGCACGAGAGAAATCGCATGCAACGCCGTTGCTGGATCTCCTGGACCGTTTGAAACGAAAATCCCATCAGGTCCAGCGGCCAGTAAGTCTTCAGCTGAAATGTTGGCTGGCACTACATGAACTTCAATTCCGCGCTGTGCCATTAAGTGGGGAGTCATTGACTTGATACCTAAGTCAAGAGCGGCAACCTGAAACTTCTTGGTACCAATCGCAGGAACAACATACGTTTGCTTAGTTGAAACAGTTTCGGAAAAGCTTGCGCCCACCATTTCTGCAACTTCCCGCACTTTATTCAATAAGGTTTCAATGTCTGGCTCAGCCGCAGCTCCGGAGAAGATTCCAACGCGCATCGCGCCGTGCTCGCGCAAGTGTCTAGTTAATGCGCGAGTGTCAATGTCACTAATCCCAACAACGTTTTGATTTCGCAATTCTTCATCAAGACTGACTGTGGAACGCCAGTTTGAGGGACGGCGGGCAGGATCTCGCACCACGTAACCCGACACCCAAATTTGCTGGGATTCGTTATCTTCGTTGTTCCAACCAGTGTTTCCAATGTGTGGTGCTGTTTGGACCACAACTTGACCGCAATATGAAGGATCCGTGATCGTCTCTTGATAGCCCGTCATACCGGTTGAGAAAACGGCTTCGCCAAAAGCAATTCCATCGGCACCATATGAACGACCTGTAAATACTTGACCATCTTCAAGTACTAGGACGGCTCGGGTCATGCGTTGAGTTCTCCATTCAGCACAGTTGGTTTACCGCGATAGAACGTTGCAACAACTTTGCCGGGAAGGGTGCGTCCTGCGTACGGGGTATTTCGGCTTGCACTTACAGTCTTTCGTGCGTCTACTTCATGACTTGCACGGGGATCAAAAATTACTAAGTTTGCTGGCGAACCGACTTCAATTGGTTGCCCTTGGGTGCTGACGCGTCCAATTTGCGCCGGCGCTACTGACATTCGATCGGCGACAGCAGCCCAATTCATTAGTCCGGTTTGCACCATAGTTTCGTAAATAACACTCAAGGCACTTTCCAGCCCAGTCATACCAAAAGCTGCGGCGGTCCACTCACAATCTTTATCTTCAGAAGGATGCGGGGCATGATCAGTTGCCACAATGTTGATGGTTCCATCAGCAAGGCCAGCGCGAACTGCTTCAACATCTGCCTTAGTTCGCAATGGCGGATTTACCTTGAAGATTGGATCGTAAGATTCCACAACATCGTCAGTGAAATATAAGTGATGCGGCGTAACTTCGGCCGTCACATTGATTCCACGCGACTTGGCCCAACGAATAATTTCGACACTGCCTGCGGTTGACAAGTGACATACATGCAACCTTGATCCAACATGGTGCGCCAACAACACATCTCGAGCGATGATCGCTTCTTCGGCCACTGCGGGCCAGCCAGCAAGTCCCAACTTGCCTGAGATTACGCCTTCATTCATTTGCGCGCCTTCAGTCAACCTTGGCTCTTGGGCATGCTGGGCAACTACGCCATCAAATGCCTTGACATACTCCAAAGCCCTGCGCATCAAAGC
>CANLIF010000126.1 GCA_947491175.1 Actinomycetota bacterium | reverse complement strand
AGCTTTGTCGCATCGATAATTACTTCGCGATCAAAAACTGCGTCGTCATCAGTTGGCAAAGTTTTCCAATAAGCAACTGCTGCATCCCAGTCCGCACCCTTTGGTGCGTGCTCGCGGCCCTTGACGTATTCATAGGTAGTTTCATCTGGCGCAATCATGCCCGCACGAGCGCCAGCTTCGATGCTCATGTTGCACATCGTCATGCGACCTTCCATGGAAAGCGCACGAATCGCCTCGCCGCGGTATTCCAGGATGTAGCCCTGGCCACCGCCAGTTCCGATCTCAGTAATGATTGCCAAGATTAAATCTTTCGAAGTTACGCCAGCTGCAAGTTTCCCGTTGACGGTAATCGCCATGGTCTTGAAAGGCTTAAGCGGCAAAGTCTGGGTTGCAAGTACGTGCTCAACTTCACTTGTGCCAATGCCCATGCCGATTGATCCGAAGGCGCCGTGAGTTGAAGTGTGTGAATCGCCACAAACAATCGTCATACCAGGCTGGGTAAGTCCGGACTGTGGCGCGATGATGTGAACAATTCCTTGTTCCTTATTTCCAAGTTCATAGTTTTCAATGCCAAATTCCTTGGTATTGATTCGCAGTGCCTCGATTTGCGCCCGACTGATTGGGTCAACAATTGGTTTGTCGATATCGGTTGTTGGCACGTTGTGATCTTCGGTGGCAATCGTTAAGTCTTTGCGGCGAACCGGTCGACCAGCAGCACGCAATCCGTCGAAAGCCTGTGGGCTGGTTACTTCATGCGTTAAGTGCAGGTCGATATAAAGTAAATCTGGTTCACCTTCGGCGCGACGAACAACGTGATCGTCCCAAACCTTTTGTGCCAATGTGCGTCCCATAACTGCCTCCTATTGCGTATCAATCTTGACATCTCACTATTCGAGATAGCAATATCAGTACATGGACGATATTAGTAGCGGTGTGGGTGTTCTGGATAAAGCTGCCCACATTCTGGACGCTTTGGAATCTGGACCCCTTTCGTTGGCTGGATTAGTAAGCGCAACTGGGTTAGCTCGTCCGACCGCACACCGCCTTGCAATGGCCCTTGAACACCATCGCTTAGTAGCTCGTGACCTAAACGGTCGATTCGTTCTCGGTCCCCGGGTCGGTGAATTGGCAGGCGCTGCTGGTGAAGACAAGTTGCTCGCCATTGCTAATCCAATCTTGATTGCACTTCGTGATGCCACCAAGGAAAGTGCCCAGTTGTATCGTCGTCAAGGTGACCAGCGAATTTGTGTTGCCGCGGCTGAGCGCATGACGGGCTTGCGAGATACCGTTCCCGTCGGAGCTGGACTTACTATGACTGCGGGCTCGGCAGCTCAAATCTTGCTGGCTTGGGAAGAACCGGATCGGTTACATCGCGGAATTCATGGCGCTAAATTCACAGCTTCAGATCTGTCTGCGGTAAGACGTCGTGGTTGGGCGCAATCGCTCGGCGAACGTGAACCTGGCGTTGCATCAGTTAGTGCCCCAATTCGTAGCGCTAACGGAAAAGTAATCGCAGCGGTTTCAATCTCGGGACCAATTGAACGACTAACTAGAACTCCCGGGCGAATTCATAGCCAGGCAGTAATGACTGCCGCTAATCGAATTAGTGAATCGCTGGCTGTGCGCAGTTAGTTAATTCTGGGCATTTAGAACTTCGCCCAATTTACGTTATTGTGAACAGGTGCGGCCCCGTTGTGTAGCGGCCTAGCACGCCGCCCTCTCAAGGCGGTAGCGCGGGTTCGAATCCCGTCGGGGCTACAAGAACTAAAAAAGGACCCTTAATGGGTCTTTTTTTGGTTCTTGTTCAACAACGTGTTTGTGCCTCCTGCTACCGACTTGGCACATAGGCGCAATGAGCAGTTCGAATCCGGGCTACAAATGAATCAGACCCTCAGGGGTCTTTTTATTTAACTAACAACTTTTTAGAACTTTGCCTGGTCGTGGAAACGGACCATGTCTGGAGTCAATTGATCTAAAGATGTAATTCCCATCAGGCGCATAGTTTGCTCTACTTCACCTTGCAGGATTTGAGCAGCTCTGCGAACTCCTGCTTCCCCACCGGCCATAATTCCGTAGAGGTAAGCCCGGCCAACTAAAACTGCATCTGCGCCTAAGCCAATGCCGCCAACTACGTCGGAGCCAGATAACGCACCACCATCAATAAACAATTGCGTAGCAGTATCAGAAATCGCAGCCTTAACCGATGGCAACAGTTCCAGTGGAACTACCGATCGATCCAGTTGGCGACCACCATGATTTGAAAGCACCACGGCGTCAACACCTGAATTCGCTAACATCGCAGCGTCATTTACATTTTGTACACCTTTAACGATGAGTTTTCCGGACCAATTTTGCTTCAGCCATTCCACGTCTTTCATGGTCACCGATGGATCAAAAACATTATTCATCAATTCGGCAACTGTGCCGCCAGTAGATTTCAGCGAAGCAAACTCAAGTGGCTTGGTAGTTAGCAGATTGCCCCACCATTTTGGATACCTCGCCATGTCCGCCATAGTTTTTAAAGTTAATTGCGGTGGGATCGTCAAGCCATTTTCTACATCGCGTACTCGCATGCCGCCAACGACAGTGTCTACTGTGAGCATGATGGCTTCGTATCCTGCGGCCGCAGCACGTTCCACTAAGTCATATCGCGTTGCTTTATCCCGCCACAAATAAAGTTGGAACCACTTCCGGGTTTCAGGTGCTGCTGTTGCGAGATCTTCGATTGAAGTTGTGCCAAGTGTTGACAACGTATATGGGATACCAAACTCAGCTGCAACCTTTGCCACGGCAGGTTCACCGTGATAGTGCATCATGCGAGTAAAACCAGTTGGGCTAAACACAAAAGGCAATGCGGACTTTTGACCAAAAATTGAGATTGAAGTATCCACGACCGAGACATCTCGTAAAACGTGCGGATGAAACTCTAGGCGGCGATACGCCTCATATGCGCGGCCATAACTTAGTTCTTCGCCGGCTGCGCCATCGGTGTAATCGAACACTGCACGTGGAGTTTTAGCTTTTCCGATAGTGCGCAGTTGATTGATCGTGACAGCGCGCGCGACTGCATCTGCTTTAGAAAACGGTGACTTAAATCCCAGAAGTGGTTTGAGACCTGACCATGTTGGCAATTGCCGCTTACTCATGAGGTTCACTATTCCATGATTTGGAATCAATTGGAATGTCTTTATCTGGCTGGGATACCTGGACTCGAACCAAGACTAACTGAACCAGAATCAGTTGGGCTGCCAATTACCCCATATCCCAAATGGCATTACGAATCAAAACTCTATCTCAGGGCACGTGATTGAGCGAAATGCGTAACGCGAGGTGGCTATTTAATAGCGGCAGCAATCCGCGCCAATGAACGTTCCCGGCCAAGAATTTCTAGTGATTCAAAAAGTGGAGGCGATACTCGACGTCCAGTTACCGCCACGCGAACTGGCCCAAACGCGATCTTTGGTTTTAACTCGAGTCCTTCAATCAACGACGTGCGTAAAGCCTCTTCGATTGTTGGCGTATTCCAATTTTCAATAGCAGTTAATGCAGACAGCGCAGCAACCAGAACTGGCTGAGCTTCCTGCGTCAAAACTTTTTCTGCTTCCACGGCGTCAACTGCAAATGCTGGGCTACCTGGTTGATCCGCAAACAAGAATCCCAGCATTCCAATTCCTTGCCGCAGAGTTTCCATTCGTTCTTGTACTAGTGGAATTGCATTCTTTAAAACTTCCATCTGTTCAGCTGTTGGCTCAGCCGAAAGAACTCCATCTTTGATTAAGAAAGGAGTTATTCGTCT
>CANLIF010000125.1 GCA_947491175.1 Actinomycetota bacterium | reverse complement strand
GAAAACTCTTCACCGATGGCTAGTTGTCCGCGGGTGTAGAGCCCTGACATTCGAGCTGAGGTGCCAGTGCCGCAAGGGGAGCGGTCCAGCATGCCTTTCCAAGTCTCTGGATCTGCCGTCAAGTTATCGCCAGTTAGCACTGCTGAGTTTTGGGCTTGTTTGCCATACTCCCGATCACCGTTGTGCAGAATTATGATTCCAACTTTGTTGATGCTTGGGTTCTCTGGGTGCTCAAACTGCAGTTGCTGGTTAACTGCAAACTTGATCGCTGCGCCAGCTCGGGTGATTGCTTTGGCGTTCTCAGGCTTGATCTCAAGACCGACATTTGCAATGTTGGTTTGCGCAAAGAACTGGCCACCGAAAACAAGGTCAACTGGAATTGGACCATACTCGGGTACATCAACAATCTTGTCGATGTAAACCGTGAAGGCTGGAACGTTACGAATTGAAACATCGAGAACTTTGCCATCTTTGCAACGCGCAAGAACTGAAATTGTGCCAACTGCAGTATCGATCGTCACGGTAGTTTCTGGCTCGTGCATCTTGACGATGCCTTTTTCCAGGACTGCAGTAACAGCGCACATAGTGTTGCTGCCTGACATTGCGGTAAAGCCGCCTTGCTCCAGAACGATGATTCCAAAATCTGAACCTGCATTGACAGGCGGCAAAATGAAAACGCCACAAAGTGCTGGATAGCCACGTGGTTCATGCAAGATTGCGTGCCGGAACCAATCTAGATTGGCCTCACAATAATCAAAGCGCTCTTTCATGGTGTCGCCTTTAACCAAGTGCGCCATGTTGGTTATTACCCGACCGCCTTCACCTTCAGCGTGAGCTTCGATCGTTTCAATAATCATTTTTTCAGCCATGACTAAACCGTCTTAACTCCTGCTGCATTAAGCAGCTTTGCAAAGTGTGCTTTTTGTTCGTTAGACAGTGGTAATCCTGGCGGTCGCACTGGACCAACAGGAGCGCCGATTAACTCGCAACCTGCTTTAATGCCGGCGTAGTAGTTAACCGATTCCAAGAAATCGCAGATCGGCCAAATCTTTTTCCAAAGTTCGCGCCCTGCAGTTAAATCATTATCAACGGCTAGTGCGTTGTAGAGCGCAACAGCCAATTCTGGGATGACTGTGGCTGTTCCCCACACAGAGGCTTCGGCACCACTAGCCAGACCAAAGAAAGTCAAAGTATCCCAACCGTTAAATGCTTTGATCTTGTCTGATCGATTAGCAAGCAGATCTGCCATAGTGACAGCATCGCCCGATGTGTCCTTTAAGTAATTAACCCCTGGGATGTCCCCGAGTTGTGCAATCTGCTCGGCATTAAGTGTTACTCCAGTTGAACTTGGAATGTTGTAGTACATAACTGGAATAGAAATTGATTCAGCAACTGAGCGCATAAAGACTTGCAACTCGGCAAAATTAGGTGCTGCATAAAAAGGTGGCAATAACATCACACCAGTGGAACCTGATTTTTCCGCATGCTGGGCCAGCGAAATCGCTTCTTTAGTTGAGGTTGATCCAACTCCAGCAAACACATGACAGCGACCTGCGGCTGCTTCGTTTACGATTTCAAAAACCCGTCGGTATTCCTCTGGGGTTAAAGTCATGAACTCACCAGTTGTTCCGGTGGGAACCACTCCATGAATCCCAGCATCAACAAGGCGATTGATTTGAGTATGCATGGCAGCTTCATCCAGCGCACTGCCGTCTGAAGTAAAGGGGGTAGTGATTGCGGCAAGGATCCCACGGATTTCGGCGGCCATTTAGTTACTACCTATCTGTTAAACGATGTCGTTTTCGACAACAAACATGCGCTCGCGCGCTGAAAGATGTTCGAGGGAATCGGCGGCTACTGATACACCAATTTCTGTAGAGTAAGCAGCTTCAAAATCTTCCTTGGAATCAAACCAAAGTTCGGAAACACCATCGTAGGCACTGTCATCTTCAGCAAGGTTAAACACAATCTTGCGAACCCTTGGCAAAGTTGCAGCCTTTTTCGAGTGATCAACCAGCCACCATTGTTTGAAATCGTCGTGACTCATGTCTTCGCGTCGTCTTAACAAGATGATTGCTTTAAACATTTACTTCACCTTCGTTACGCGAGCATGTGGTCGGCCACCGACGGAATAGACGATTGCGATAACCATTTCGTTAGCGCGTGGAGCGTCGCCAATTGTAATTTCAGCAGAATCCATGTCATCGAATTCCCATCGATCATCTTTATTGCCAATTGGCATTGTGATTGAAGCGCCAGGTCCAGCAACTTTCTTAGTGCCAGGAATGATGTCAGCGCCGCCACCGATGGCAGCTCGCACTGAAGCGCCAAACCGTGGATGCAAAACTGCGGCGGTGTGTTCTAGTTCGCCGTCGGTGCCAACGATGGCACCCTTGCCATAGCCGCGAATGTCTGCAGCGCCTAAGCCTAAAGATTCGAGTGCCTTAACAGCGCGCTCGGCCAGAATCGCAGTTACTTCGATGCTCATCATTTCGAGTTCAGTTAAGTCTTTAACTAACGCTTTACCAGCTAGGGGATTGGTAACCACTGCGGCAGCAATAACTTTGACAGTCGCTGGGGTCACGGCAGTGCCACTTTCCCGCAGGGTTTCTTGGGTGGATACGACAATTGAGCGGATTTCAGTCATGGACATAACCTACCTCGCTAACCCCGTGCTCCACCCACTAGATTTGGGTATTACCGCAACAAGGAGAATCTATGACTAACCACATCACGCACTGGATCGATGGCAAAGCCTGGACCGGCAAAGCAGCCCGAACTGGTGAGGTTTACAACCCAGCCACAGGCAAATTGTCTGGAACAGTTGACTTCGCTTCCACATCAGATATGGATGAAGCCGTAGCCGTTGCAAAGCGTGCTGGCGCTGAATGGGCAGCCACTTCACTTTCCAAGCGCGTAACCATCATGTTTGCGTTCCGCGAGATCCTAAATGCGCGGAAAGAAGAACTTGCGGCAATCATCACCGCCGAACATGGCAAGGTGCTTTCCGATGCACTTGGTGAAGTCATGCGCGGCCAAGAGGTTGTGGAGTTTGCTTGCGGTATTCCACACCTTCTAAAGGGCGGATATTCCGAAAGCGTTTCAACAGGTGTTGATGTTTACAGCATCCGCCAACCATTAGGTGTAGTTGGAATCATCTCTCCATTTAACTTCCCAGCTATGGTTCCGATGTGGTTCTTCCCAATCGCAATTGCTGCTGGTAACTCTGTAATCATTAAGCCATCTGAAAAAGATCCAAGTGCCCAAAACTTGATTGCACAGATGTGGAAAGACGCCGGTCTTCCAGATGGCGTATTCAACGTTGTGCATGGTGACAAGGAAGCTGTCGATCGCATTCTTACTCACCCAGACATCAAGGCTGTTAGCTTCGTTGGTTCAACTCTGATTGCAAAGTACATCTACGAAACTGGAACTGCTAACGGTAAGCGAATCCAAGCACTAGGTGGCGCAAAGAACCACATGGTCGTGTTGCCAGATGCTGACTTAGATCTTGCTGCTGACTCTGCAGTTAATGCGGGCTTTGGATCTGCTGGCGAGCGCTGTATGGCGATCTCAGCACTTGTTGCAGTTGGCCCAATCGCTGATGACTTGATTTCAAAGATTGAAGATCGTATGGGCAAGATCGTGACTGGCGATGGAACTCGTGGCACTGACATGGGCCCACTTGTTACTGGCGTACACCGCGACAAAGTCAAGGGCTACATCGAAAAGGGTATTGCTGAAGGTGCAAAGGTCGTCGTTGATGGCCGCGACGTAGTTCCAGACAGCGACGGTGAAGGTTACTTCATCGGACCAACGCTG
>CANLIF010000124.1 GCA_947491175.1 Actinomycetota bacterium | reverse complement strand
GAGTCATTCCTCCAGCCTAAAGGCCTTATCTGCTTAGTGCTTATTGGGTACTTGGCCCGACTCGTGCCCTAAGGTGCAAAATACCCCGATATACGCAACAATGAAGTTGTGAAATTCGAAGGATCGGCCGCAGCTACGGTTGCGCGTACCCTTTTGCAGGCTGGCCCATCTACTGCCACCGACATCGCAAATTCCCTGAGACTTACGAGCGCCGCAGTTCGCAAGCAGTTGGATCTTCTACTGGAAACCGGATTAGTTGAATCCAGCGAGCGTGCGCCCTACGGCCCAGCTGCACTTGATTCAAAAAGGGGCCGCGGCCGACCTTCGCGGGTATTTATGCTTACTGCTGCCGGACGTGCCAGATTTGGTGAACATCAAGAGAGCCTAGGTTTGAGTGCGGTTAAGTACTTAAATAGCAAGGCAGGTCCGGGCGCAGTTACCGAATTCGCAAGCTCAATTGCAAAAGATTTTGTTTCGCGGCACAAAGAGATTTCCCAACTTGAAACTATCGAAGAGCGTGCCGTGGCTTTGATTGATGCGCTAAATCAAGATGGTTTTGCTGCAACTGAAACTCCTGGTCTCTACGGGTCAACTCAAATTTGTCAGCACAACTGTCCAATGGGCGATGTTGCTATCGAATTTCCAGCACTTTGCGAAGAAGAAACTAAAGCGTTCTCCGAATTGACCGGAGTGCACGTAACTCGCTTAGCAACTATCGCCAAGGGACACGCAGTTTGCACGACATTAGTTCCACACACCCGAAGGGAAAACGCATGACAACTCAACAAGAACACTTAGATGCACTCGGAAATTACGATTTCGGATGGCATGACAGTGATCACGCAGGTAGCAATGCACGACGCGGCATCAACGAAGAAGTTGTGCGCAACATCTCGGGTTTAAAGAATGAGCCGCAATGGATGCTTGACCTGCGCTTAAAGGGATTTAACCTCTTCGGTAAAAAGCCTATGCCCAACTGGGGAAGCGACTTGTCAGGGATTGACTTTGACAACATCAAATATTTTGTTCGTTCAACTGAGAAGCAAGCAACCAGCTGGGACGAACTCCCAGAAGACATCAGGAACACCTACGATCGTTTGGGTATCCCAGAAGCCGAAAAGCAACGTTTAGTCGGCGGAGTTGCAGCGCAGTATGAATCCGAGGTTGTTTACCACAAGATTCGCGAAGATCTTGAAGAGCTCGGTGTGATTTTCGTTGATACTGATACTGGTTTGCGCGAGCATGAAGATTTATTCCGGGAATACTTCGCAACTGTGATTCCTGTTGGTGACAACAAGTTTGCCGCTCTAAACACTTCGGTATGGTCTGGTGGATCGTTCATTTACGTACCAAAGGGCGTCCAGGTGGACATTCCGTTACAGGCATACTTCCGAATTAACACTGAAAACATGGGTCAATTCGAACGTACACTGATCATTGTTGATGAAGGCGCATACGTTCACTACGTTGAAGGTTGCACGGCACCAACTTATTCAAGTGATTCACTGCACTCAGCGGTTGTCGAAATCATTGTTAAAAAAGGTGGACGTTGCCGCTACACGACCATTCAAAACTGGTCTAACAATGTTTACAACTTAGTTACTAAGCGCGCAGTTGCCCATGAAGGCGCAACTATGGAATGGGTCGATGGAAACATCGGATCGAAAGTAACTATGAAGTACCCAGCAATTTGGTTGCAGGGCCCACACGCCAAGGGTGAAACTCTTTCTGTCGCATTTGCTGGCGAAGGTCAGCATCAGGATGCTGGAGCGAAAATGGTGCACGCAGCGCCACTTACTTCATCATCAATCATCAGTAAATCTGTGGCTCGTGGCGGTGGCCGTACGTCCTACCGCGGCCTGGTTCAGGTGCTAGAAGGCGCACATGGAAGTAAGAGCACAGTTCGCTGTGACGCTTTACTTGTCGATGACATTTCTCGTTCTGATACATATCCGTATGTTGATGTTCGGGAAGATGATGTATCACTTGGGCACGAAGCGTCAGTTTCTAAAGTCTCCGAAGATCAGCTGTTTTACTTGATGTCTCGTGGACTTGATGAAGCAGAAGCTATGGCTATGATCGTTCGCGGCTTTATTGAGCCGATTGCGCGTGAACTTCCGATGGAATATGCCCTAGAACTTAACCGACTAATTGAGCTTCAAATGGAAGGAGCGGTTGGCTAGACATGACCGCTGTTACCGAACACATTGAACGTGAAGTTGCAATAGTTCCACCGAAAGATCACACTCCTGTGATCCGCTCTCTGGACCCAAGTGATTTCCCAACTCCTACAAGTCGTGATGAAGAGTTTCGTTTTACTCCGATGTCAAAGCTTAGGAACTTACATAAAGGCGATGTGCCAACCACTGGTGGCATGGCAATCGCAGTTAACAAAGTTCCGGGTGCGACATTCGAACTGACTTCGGCTAAAACCACAGATCGTCAAGGATTCACCGACAAGATAGCTGCTGGGTCATGGGCGAGCGTTGATTCAATCTCTACTTTGACAATTGCAGCAGACGCGCAACTCGAGGAATCAGTCGTAGTTTCAATTGTCGGCTCAGGCGCAGTCTCTTATGGCCAACTCGATATCAATGTCGAGAAGTTCGCAAAGGCCGTTGTGATCTTGGATCACATAGGTGATGCAACTTACGCTGGCAACATCGACATCAATGTTGCTGATGGTGGTTCAGTAACTGTTGTGTCACTTCAAGATTGGGATGCCAAAGCCGTGCACTTAGCTCAGCATCGAATCACTTTAGGTCGGGATTCATCAGCTAAGCATGTGTTAATAACACTTGGTGGGGAAGTAGTTCGAATTCTGCCGAGCGTGACTTACACTGCACCTGGTGGACAAGCTGAACTCTTTGGTCTGTATTTCGCGGGCGCTGGACAACATGCTGAGCACCGTTTGTTCGTTGACCATAGCGAGGCTAACTGTCGTAGCAATGTGGTTTACAAGGGTGCGTTAGACGGTGAGGACGCACACACGGTTTGGGTTGGTGATGTACTAATCCGAGCCAATGCCGTTGGTACTGACACCTACGAAATCAATCGCAATTTGGTTCTTAGCGGTGGTGGCCGGGCAGACTCCGTTCCTAATCTTGAGATCGAAACTGGTGAAATTATTGGCGCAGGTCACGCAAGCACCACTGGGCGATTCGATGATGAGCAATTGTTCTATTTACAGTCACGCGGAATCAATGAAGATGAAGCACGCAAGTTAGTGCTTCGTGGTTTTTTCGAAGACTTGTTGAATCAAATTGGCGTTCCAGAAATCAACGATCGAGTCCGCACCAGTATCGAGACGCGTCTTGGTGGTCACATCTAATGTCCACAATGTTTGAAACGGTTCGGGTTTCCAGTTTGCAAGACCGCAAACCATTCAAAGTAATAGTCGATGGCGAAGACGTGTTGCTTGCAAAGGTTGATGATGACGTGTTTGCAGTTAGTGACATTTGCACACATTCCGAAGTCTCACTTTCCGAAGGAGACATTGAGGGCTGTGCTATTGAATGTTGGATGCACGGTTCATCTTTTGACCTTCGAACGGGTGCGGCTTCTGGGCCACCAGCCACCGCAGATCTGCAAACTTACAAAGTTGTAATCGAAGAAAACCAAACAGATCCAATGATTTTTGTATCACTATCCGAAAGCGCGAGGAGTTAGTCATGTCAGTAATAGAAATTAAGGGTTTGACTGTACAGGTAACAACCGAAGATGGACCTAAAGATATTTTGCGAGGTGTCGATCTAACTGTTAAGGCAGGCGAGATCCACGCTCTCATGGGACCCAATGGCTCGGGTAAATCTACTCTTGCGTACGCAATCGCAGGTCATCCAAAGTATTCAAT
>CANLIF010000123.1 GCA_947491175.1 Actinomycetota bacterium | reverse complement strand
TACTTTGCCGTTGATCCAGCTAAAAGTAGGTAACAAGAGGGCGAGTACTTCAGTCGCTTTACGCTCCATGGTTCTTTTCCAAGCAGGTCTCGGTAGGCAACTGGTAAATCAGGATTTAGCACAACCACATCAGCGGCATAGAACTCGCCAGTACTGGTCTCTACGCCTGTTGCTCGGTTGCCATTCATGCGCACTTTAGTTACTTCAGTGTCGTACTTAAACGTAACGCCATGCTTAGCAGCAGCATTAGCCATTGCAACTGGCAAAGCATGCATGCCACCCTTTGGCGCAAAAACCCCAGCAACTGAATCCATGTATGCAATCACTGCGTAGATTGCTAAGGCGTCATATGGCGATAAGCCTGCGTACATAGATTGGAATGAAAATACTCTTTGAGTTCGGTCATCTTTGAGATATTGACCAACTTTTGGAGCTAGCTTTCGAAAGCCACCGAGTTTGATTAATCGAACCAAGTCCATCGACAACAGGTCTAGTGGTGAGTCGATGTTGCGATCAATAAAGGTTTTCATTTCGTATTTGTAAAGATCCGTAACAAACTCTACGTATTTTAAATAGCCATCGGCTTCACTGGCGCCGATAACTTTTTCAATCTCGGCAGCCATGGCTGTGGCATCGGAATGAACGTCCAATACGCTGCCATCTTGATAAAAGGCGCGATAAAGGGGTGCAATCGGTTCTAAGGTGAGCCAGTCATTCATGTTTTCGCCAAGGCAATCGAAAGCGTCGGCAATCAAATCTGGCATGGTTAAAACGGTTGGACCGGTATCAAATTCGTAACCGCGATCACTGATCCTGCCAGCTCGTCCACCTGGAATACTTTCGCGTTCAATCACGGTGACATTACGACCAGCACCTGCTAATCGCATAGCAGCTGATAAGCCTGCCAAGCCAGCGCCGACAATTACTACGTCATCAGTTTTTCCAGAAACTGTCCTAGGGGAGCCTGGAATCCATCTTGATAAATTACTCATGTTTATGCCGATCTGTTAGTAGCGAGAATTGCAAGTTCTGTTAAGGCAGTTTTGGCTTCCGGATTATCCGCCAGCGCATCAAGTGCTGACAGGGATTTCTCAAGATAATCTGTGATTCGATTCTCGACAAAGTCTTGTGCGCCACAATTTACTAAGACATTTTGGAGTTTTGAAATAGTTTCACTCGTTAGAGAAGAATCTCCCAAATTATCCACGAGGAATTTCTTGTCGGCTGCATCAGCATTCAAATTTGCAAAGGCAATAAGCGTGGTTTGCTTGCCTTCGCGCAAATCATCACCTGCGGGCTTTCCCGTTACTGAGCTATCGCCAAAAACGCCAAGCAAATCATCACGCAATTGGAAGGCTTCACCAAGCGCCAAACCATATTCGCTTAACGTTTGATTAAGTTTCGGGGTGGCACCAGCAATTGCTGCCCCTAGATGCAGTGGCCTTTCAATGGTGTACTTAGCACTTTTGAATCGGATGACAGTTTCAGCTCTTTCATGAGTAATGCCACCGCGAGCTTGCTCCAGTAAGTCAAGGTATTGCCCGCACATCAATTCAGTTCGCATAACGTCGTAAATTGCTTTTGCCCGCACCAACTGCTCACTAGTTAGCCCGCTAGTCAGTAACATCTCGTCAGCCCATGACAATGCCAGGTCACCGACCAAAATGGCAGCGCCGTCACCAAAAAGTTTTGCTGAGCCATTCCAGTCATTTGTTGTGTGCCGAGTCTCAAACTGCTTGTGGATAGCCGGTTTACCTCTACGAGTATTACTTGCGTCCATTACATCGTCATGAATCAAGGCACATGCCTGGAGAAACTCTAAACTCGCGCAAGCCGTTACTACTTCATCGCAATCCTGGCCACCAGCTGCCTGAAATCCCCAGTACGCAAATGCAGGTCGTAATCGCTTTCCGCCAACTAGCAGTCCAACAAGTGACTCAATTAGGGGCAAGGTATCAGGGGAAACTTCCACCATTAGAGATCTGTGATCCGACACAAAAACATCAAGGTTTGACTGGATGCGAGCTCGCAGCCCGTTTGCGTCTAACGGATTAATTTCCACTAGTTCAGGTTATTGGTTGGGTGCACTTCTTGCACTTTCGGTTAGGTACAACAATGGTGCTATGACCTTTGATGAGTATCTAGTCACGTGGGCGCAACTGCATGGCACGCAACAGCCAAGTGGTCTCGTTCGGGTATGGCTGAGAATCTCGTTCCTGCTTTCAACGCCATTGACTCGATTTAGCCCTAATGTCATTACCGGCTTTGGGCCCATACTCATGGTGGTAGCAATATATTTCGCCGGGTCTACAAATAGAAATTATTTTCTTGCCAGCGTCATTGTGCTTACAGTTGGCCTAGTTGATAGCTTCGACGGCATTGTTGCGGTCAGAACTTCAAAAACTAGTTCTTGGGGCGCATTTCTAGATGGAATAGTCGATCGATTGATTGATGTAGGAATTGGCATACTGCTGATTGTTTTGGGCGCACCAGTTGTATTGGCAGTCCTGGCTTTTGCAATAGCGATGATTCACGAATACATGAGAGCTAAAGCAAGGGGAATTGGATTTCGCGGAGTTGGCATAATTACACCTGCGGAAAAACCAACACGAATTGCCATCGGTGTAATGTTCCTATTCGCGTGTGGCTTCCTGCCGGAGCGAACATCCCAGTTGGCAACTATCGCATCGCAGATCTGGCTGATCTTGGGTGTGTTTAGTTTTGTGATCCTGATGCGTGCCTTCAGAAAAAACCTAAAGCGATAAAAGTTTTAGGCTCGTCCAATGTGGCTGGCAACAATCTCGGCAGACATTCCAACTAGTGGTAAGCCGCCACCTGGATGCGCAGATCCACCCACCAGGTACAGATTTGGAATCTTCGTAACATTTTCTGGCCTCAGGAATGCCGACCGCATTCCGTTACTTGATGTGCCATAAATCGAGCCACCAGGTGCCAAGGTATTTCGCTCTAGTTCATCGGGTGTAATAGTGCGTTGCCACAAGATGCGCTCATTGGCGCTGACTCCTCGACTTGAAAGCGTTGACAGAATTTGCTCGGTATACGAAGCCTTAAGTTCTGGGTTTGACCAGTCGACGCCGTTTGTCGGATCGTGCCGAGGCGCATTGATCAACACAAACCAAGACTCATTACCGTTGGGTACCATTTTTGCGTCATTGGGGGAGCAGATATAAACAGTTGGGTCAGCAACGGGAGAAACTTTCTTGCCGATTCCAAAAATGGAATCAAACTCAGCATCATAATTTTCTGGAAAGAACACATTGTGATGCTCAAAGTCAGATGTCTTACCAGCCATTGCCTGCAAAATAACAAAGCCAGAAAGCGAGGGAGTCGCTTTAGCAAGCGATTTCTTAGCCGACTTCGTGCGCTGTTGTGCAACTGGGCTGAGTAGATGTTGGTAAACATTGGCAGCATCGGAATTTGCAACAACGATGTCGGCCGGTAGGAATCGCCCATTTTGTAGGGTGACACCAGAGACTTTAGGTTCAGTAGCAATGTTTATCACCGTGGCACCAAATTCAAATTCCACGCCAATCGATGAGGCGCGTTCGTAAAGTGCGCGACCAAGCTCTCGAAGGCCACCGGCAACGTGATATGCCCCAAACATTTGTTCGACATATGGAACAGTCGCAAGCGCTGCAGGAGCTTGACGAGGATCAGAGCCGGTGTAGGTGGCATAGCGGTCGACTAGTGCAAGTAAGCGCGGATCGGAGAGATAGTGGCTTGCCAAGTCCCGAAGTGTTGTTGTTGGAGCGATTGTCCGGATGTCATTTACTCGCCACGACAAAGCAAGCAAACTTTTTAGACCATGAAGTTCAGATTCCAAAAATGGTTTTCTAGTTACCGCCCACATTTGGGCAGCTCG
>CANLIF010000122.1 GCA_947491175.1 Actinomycetota bacterium | reverse complement strand
GAAGTTGATCTTGGCGATAACCCCAGGCCTTGCGCTGGTTTACGAAGTTAACCCAAGCTTCGGTGTATTGAGTTGCTTCCACGGAAGCATGATGCGCAGCCCATTCGGCAAAGCTCTCATTTAGCCACAGATCGTCCCACCATTTCATGGTGACTAAATCGCCAAACCACATGTGAGCCATTTCGTGCAGAACTGTATTTGCTCGCTGTTCGTAAGTAGCGCGTGTCACTTTGCTACGGAATACATAACTTTCGTGATGGGTAACACAGCCGGCATTTTCCATTGCACCAGCATTAAATTCTGGGACAAACAGTTGATCGTATTTTTCAAATGGGTAACCGTAGTCAAATGCTTCTTCGAAGTACTTGAAGCCTTGCTTAGTAACGGTGAAAAGATCTTCGGGATCAAGGTATTCCGAAAGCGAGCTTCGGCAAAACAAACCAAGAGGGTAGGTTCCAAATTTTCCTTGGTATTCATCCCGCACTTCGTAATAAGGACCGGCAACGATGGCAGTTATATAAGTTGACATCTTCTTGGTGACTGGAAATTCCCATTTTGCAATTCCGTCACTCACTGAGGAGGGAGTTGGAGTGATCGAATTACTGGTGACTTTCCAATGATCTGGCGCCATCACTGAGAACTTGAAAGTGGCCTTGATATCGGGTTGGTCAAAGCAGGCAAAAACTCGTCGAGCATCGGCAATTTCGAATTGGGTATACAGGTAGACCTCGTCATCAACTGGATCAATGAAGCGATGCATACCTTCGCCGGTGTTCATGTAAGCAGCCTCGGCTTCAACGACCAGCACGTTATGAGTCTTTAAATTATGAAGTGGAATTCGAAAGCCATCATGAGTTGAGGTATCCAAGGATTCACCATTTAGTTCAATCCGCTGAACCTTGGGAGCAATGAAATCGATCCAAGTCGAGTTGCCTTCACGAGCAGTGAAGTGAACAGTGGTCCGGCTGCCAAATGTGTCATCACGGGTCGATAGATCTAGGTCCACTTCGTAGTTCTGGGCTTGGACGACTGCGGAACGCTCGGTTGCTTCCAATCGAGTGATGTTGGTGCTGGACATTATTACTCCCGTTAATTTGCCTGGATGACTCCATCTTGACACCTGATGCTATTGCGCGCAGATGCGGGTCTAATCTGATTTCATGACTGAAACAAACACCACTGCAGATTTTTGGTTTGACCCGATTTGCCCTTGGGCCTGGATCTCATCGCGCTGGATGCTCGAAGTTGAGCAAGTTCGTCCAGTAACGACCAATTGGCACGTGATGTCTTTGGCTGTCTTAAATGAAGGTCGCGAACTACCTGAAAAGTATGTTGACTTGATGAAGCGTGCGTGGGGACCGGTTCGAGTAGTGATTGCTGCAGAGCAAAAGCATGGTGCCAAAGTTGTTGGGCCGCTTTACACAGCTCTTGGCACCCGAATTCACGATCAAGGCAGAGGTGATGATTACTTACCTGTTATCGCGGAAGCACTTGCCGAATGTGGACTTGAGGCAAGTTTGATAGAAGCTGTGACATTGACTGATCATGATGAGGAACTAAAGAAGAGTCATCATGAAGGCATGGGACCAGTTGGTATGGATGTTGGGACCCCAGTTATTCACGTAAATGGCACAGCATTCTTTGGCCCAGTAGTTTCCCCAATTCCACGCGGTGAGGCAGCAGGCAAGCTTTGGGATGGGGTAGTTCTAGTTGCAGGTACTGACGGTTTCTTTGAATTGAAGCGAACTCGCACTAGAGATCCAATTTTCGATTAAGTTTTGCTGAACAAGAATTAAGGGGTAAAAATGCGCGTTCATTTAGCGACTGATCATGCCGGACTTGAGTTCAAGGATGAGTTAACTCGTCATTTAACCGGCAAGGGATATGAAGTTGTCGATCATGGCGCATATGAATACGACGCTGAAGATGATTACCCCGCATTTTGTATCGCAGCTGCCGAAGCCGTAGCGGCGGAGCCCGGCTCGTTAGGCGTAGTTTTTGGTGGCTCTGGAAACGGCGAGCAAATCGCTGCCAACAAAGTTGAGGGAGTTCGCGCGGCCCTTGCTTGGAGCATTGCTACTGCTCAACTTGCTAAGGAGCATAACGATGCAAACGTTGTAGGGATTGGTGCGCGCCAACATTCACAAGAAGAAGCATTTGCGATCATCGAAGCCTTTTTAGAAACTCCATTTAGCCAAGCCGAACGTCACATCCGCCGAATTGGGCAGATTGCTGAATACGAATCTCGCTAGTGATTACAAGTGCAGGGTTCGTTTTCTTGACCCATGCACTTCAAGCAAGTTGCCATCGACGGTGCTACATCCATTGCTGGGCTTCGTTTAAAGAAACCTGTTGGCTTGAGCATGAATCCAATTCTTTCAACTGGCATAACTGGCCAGTCTTCAAGTCTTGGAATGTGATTGACGCCAAATACGTACCACATCACAACATCTTCGTTAACGAGGTTTCGATTCTGCTTGGTCCAGCTAGGCAGTCCATCGCCGCCTTCATGCTGAAACGGATATTCGCCGGCCGGATATCTTTCTTGCCTTCGGTTAGGTGTCACCCAAAGATGTTGATACATAAAAGCGGCCCGCTTGCCGATAACAGAATCAGGAGAGGCCAGCGGGAAGGTGTTTCCCTCGGGAACTAGTTTGAATCCAACAGATTTATTCATGTGGTTCTTTTTGTTTGGATTTACAATCTTCCAATACCTACTGGTCATTAAGTTCAGCATTCGACTCGACATGGCTTCATCAGCCAGAACAGTTTCTTGCGTTATGTAGGCACCACCATGAATGTTCTCTGGTCCCATTTCTTTGGCAACCGAGTCAACTTCGATGACAGTGTTTTTCTCACCATCAACATCTAAGTCCAGGCGCGCACAAAAAGTATGTTGATGGTACGGGGCCCAGAGACCAGGTTCTATTTCTGTGGCAGATGGATGATCAATCCCAGGAGTGTCTGCAAGCGTTAAAACAATTCCCGTTAGCTTGGCTTCAAATTCAATTGAGCCATCTTGATAGAAGTACCAAAAATAACCATATTCATAATTGTTGATAGTGACGATTGACGAAACAACAAAGCGACGACCGCGACGAACTTCCACGTGTCCATCAATATCGACGTGCTTCCATAGAATTCCGTGGTCTTCTTCATGCATACAAATGGCATTCTTAATTTCACGAACATCACCCTCAGGTGTCAAGAGATGTACGTCTTTATATGAAATCTCACCAAGACAGTCGCAACCAAGTGTTAGGGAGTTGGTGTAACTTCCGAGGCCAAACTCACCCGTGTCAAAAGCATTCTTTCGGTAAGTTCCTTGACTTGGGTCACCGTAGGGAATAACTAGTTCGGCGATTGACATTCGGTAACCAATTCTTCGTTCAACTCCGTTGTCATCGAAGCGAACATCATGGATGACTAAACCTTCACGATGATCCCAGCCAACACGAAAGTTCCATCGCTCCCAAGTAACTTTCCAGCCTTCGATTTCGCTGGATGCGCCATCCTTTTGAACAATCTGTAAATCTTTCAACGCGATATTGGCGCCAGTTTGTGATGCTCGGTAGTCGCCAGGTGTCATTGGAATTGGAGTGACACCACTATCTTCAATTGCAACTACTTCTTCAGCTTCCAAGTCGACAATTGCATAGAGCCCGTTGATTGGATGCGCGTACACATTTGATTCTGGAGTTGGCCGCAGCCACATTGGTGTCCAGACTAGGCGCTTGCCATTGTCAAGGTGCTTTGGAATTTGCGCGCCAATTGGCCAGGTCTCGACATAGACCTGGGTGTCAGGATCGGTGATGCCTCTTAGTTTTAACGCGTCACGAACTCGAGTGTCTTTAAGAACTGCTTTTACTGCCATCGCAGACTCAGTCATCACAACCGGCGCTTTTGCGCCAGAGATCAAATTCCAGCTGATTGCG
>CANLIF010000121.1 GCA_947491175.1 Actinomycetota bacterium | reverse complement strand
GGGGAAGAAGATTCTGCACCGATGGTGCCAAGTTGTCCGCCAACTAATGCAACCCCATCTTCGCCAACTGTTATCTCAAGCAAAATGCCAGAAACTGGTGAAGGAATTTCGGTGTCGACTTTGTCGGTAGAAACTTCGAGTAAAGGTTCATCAGCGGCGACGGTGTCTCCGATGGCTTTGAGCCAACGAGTCACTGTTCCTTCGGTAACACTCTCGCCTAAGGCCGGTAATAAAACTGGAGTAACTAGACCACTAGCGGGTGCGGCAGAAGGTTCAGGGGCGGATTGTGCTGGGACTTGCTCCACCGGGGCTGCACTAACCGGCACTTGTGCGGGTACTGCTTCAGCGACTGGGGTTGATACTGGCGCAGCAGCGGGGGCACCGGATTCAGAAATCACACCTAGCGCGCCACCAACAAGAACAACGGCATCTTCACCAGCAATAATTTCGGTAAGCACACCACTTACTGGTGATGGGATTTCAGTATCAACTTTGTCAGTAGAAACTTCTAGTAATGGCTCGTCGGCAGCCACGGAATCGCCAATAGCCTTAAGCCAACGAGTAACTGTTCCTTCGGTTACGCTTTCGCCCAGTTGGGGCATTGATACCGTAGTGGCCACTGTGCCGTTACTCCTTTTACTAGTTGTCTTTAGGTTATCGGTTAAGCGTGCGCATGAAGGGGCTTGCCGGCCAAAGCCATGAACGCTTCTCCTATGGCTTCACTTTGGGTCGGATGAGCATGAACTAGGGGAGCCACATCTTCGGCGGTTCCCTCCCAGTTGTAGACCAATTGCGCCTCACCAATTAGTTCGCCTACGCGCGCACCAATCATGTGGACTCCGACAACAATGCCATCACTCTTTTTACGCACCAGTTTGATAAAGCCGGTAGTTCCCAGGATTTGGCTCTTGCCATTTCCACCTAAGTTGTATTCGTAGGCTTCGATGTCGACATACTTTTCTTTAGCCTGAGCCTCAGTTAAGCCGATGCTGGCAATTTCTGGCTCACTATAGGTAACGCGAGGGATACCAAGTTCATCAATTGTGGCGGGAGCTAGACCAGCAATTTCTTCGGCAACAAATATTCCTTGTTGGAATCCGCGATGGGCTAGTTGCAGTCCGGGAACAATGTCTCCGACTGCGAAAACTCCAGGAACATTTGTGGCAAGCCGATCATTAGCTAAAACGAAACCACGATCCATTGCAACACCTTGATCTTCGTACCCAAGGTTTTCGGTGCGAGGTCCGCGTCCAACTGCAACTAGCAACAAATCAGCGGTAACCGTTTCGCCAGATTCCAAAGTTATTGTGACGCTCTTGTCATCTTGGACTGCTGTTTGGAAGCGAACTCCAGTTTTAAAGTTAATGCCGCGTTTGCGGTACGCGCGTTCCATAGCTTTTGATACCGCAGCATCTTCAGCTGGGACCAAAGTCGGAAGTCCTTCAATGATGGTGACATCAACACCAAAAGATTTCCAAACCGAAGCGAATTCAACGCCAATAACTCCGCCGCCAAGAATGATTGCGCTATTTGGCACATAATCCATCAGCAAAGCTTGATCGCTGGTCATGATGAGACCTGAAATTTCTAGACCTGGGATGGTTCGCGCAAATGATCCAGTCGCGAGCACAACATTCTTGCCTTCATAGCGTTGACCATTTACTTCGACAGTGTTTGGTGCAACTAATTTTCCAGAACCTTCGACATAAGTGATGTCACGACTCTTAACTAAACCTTGCAAACCTTTGTAGAGACGACCAATTACGCCATCTTTATATTCGTTGACTTTTGTCATGTCAATGCCATTGAATGTGCTGTGCACACCAATGTGTTCACCTTCACGCGCAGTGTCGGCAACTTCAGCTGCATGAAGCAGTGCTTTTGTTGGGATACAGCCTCGGTGCAGGCAGGTTCCGCCAAGTTTGTCTTGTTCGATTAAGACGACTGAAAGTCCCAGCTGTGATGCCCGTAACGCGCAAGCATATCCACCGCTTCCGCCACCTAAAATTACGATGTCGTGCATCAATCCTCCGCCGCTACCTTTGGTGCGCTTGCGCGCTACCTTTAGTCTTTCACGTGAGGTCAATCCAAGTCATTTCGGGTCAGAAAGATTCACTTGGCGTTCACGACGTAAAGTGAATCTTTCTGAGAATTTATTGCTTAAAGCTCTACTGTGCCGTCCATCACATCTTCGGCAAAGGCCACCATAGTTCTAATTCCAAAGCCAACCCCGCCTTTATGGGTGTAGCCCCACGGCTTGCCTGGGTTAAATGCTGGCCCAGCTATATCAAGGTGAGCCCACGGCAGGCCATCGGCAACAAAATCCTTCAAGAACCAGCCTGCGGAGAGCATTCCACCTTCACGGGATCCAACATTGGCAATGTCAGCAACTAAAGAATCGAGTTCGGCTCGGAGTTCTTCGGGAAGTGGCATAGGCCAAAATTCTTCTCCAGCTCGATCGGCACTTGCCTTTATGGCATCGCGAACCTGTGCATCACCCATGACTCCAGCAGTGCGATGTCCAAGGGCTACTACGGCAGCGCCGGTCAAAGTCGCGATGTCAATAACTACGTCTGGCTTGTCTTCAGCGGCGCGAACTAGCGCATCAGACATCACGAGGCGACCTTCGGCGTCAGTATTAAGAACTTCAATGGTGCGACCACCGTAAGTTGTAACTACATCGCCTGGTCGCTGTGCGCCACCACCTGGCATATTTTCCGCACAAGCTGCGTAAGCCGTAACCGAGACATTGAGTTCTAAATCTGCAATTGCGCGAATCGTTGAAATTACGGCAGCTGCGCCTGACATGTCATCTTTCATGTGATGCATATTTGCTGGTGGCTTAAGTGAAATACCGCCAGTATCAAATGTGATGCCTTTTCCAACCAATGCCACGTGCTTGGTGGCGCCTTTTGGACGGTACTCCATCCGAATCAAACGTGGTGGGCGAGTAGACCCTTGACCTACGCCCAAAATTCCGCCATACCCACCAGCCGCAAGTGCTTTCTCATCAAGAATATCAACTTTTACTTTGGTGCCTGACAAGAACGTCTTTGCTTCCCGAGCAAGATCGGCAGGTGCCATGTGCAGTGGTGAGGCATTAATCAAGTTACGAGCAAAATTAATTCCTTCTGACAGCACTTGAGCACGGTGTAGCGCATCGCGATATTCAACAGTTCGAGTCTTTGCGGTAAACAATGCGATTGAGGCAACTGGTGCCTTTGCTTTCTTCAATGTTGCAGATCTATGTTCTGTAAATGAATAAGAACCAAATGCAGCACCTTCCAGAAGTGCACCAGCTTCAAGCGGCCCATCTGCGGTTATTGCAATTGCTACTTTCTTAAATCCACCAAGACTTCGCACTGCGCTACCGGCGGCTCGGCGCAAACGTTCCTGCGAAATGCCTGCCTTTGCACTGCCAAGCCCCACGCCAACTATTACTTCAGCATCAGCAAATGAGCCAGCAGGAATTCGGATTACTTCATCCAAAGCTCCAGTGGCACCAACCTCTTTGAAGGCAGCAACAATTTTGGTAACTGCAGATTTCGAAATTGAATCCGATACGACCGAAAGTTGACCATCGCTTGATAAACCAACCACAACTGCATTGACGTAGGACGTCAATGGGTTGCCAGTTTTGTAACTAAGCAATGGAACAATTGGCGTGACTGTGATGGTCATTGAGATCTCCGGATTAACTAGGCAGTAGTGATTGGTCGGGGTGGTGCAAACCAAGTCGTGTCGACTTGGTCGGGGTGGTACAAACCAAGTCGTGTCGACTTGGTCGGGGTGGTACAAACCAAGTCGTGTCGACTTGGTCGGGGTGGTACAGATCAAACGGTACTAGTACGGTTTGGTTATGTCCTTAGTTCCCTTACATGAAACGCATTTGTCCCTCGGCGCCAAGATGGGTCCATTCGGCGGCTGGGATATGCCAATCGAATACACCGCAGGCACGGTAGCCGAACATACGGCAGTTAGAACTGCGGTTGGGATATTCGATGTCTCGCACATGGGTAAGGTGCG
>CANLIF010000120.1 GCA_947491175.1 Actinomycetota bacterium | reverse complement strand
TTTTGGAGTTGGATTGTTCCAGTTGTTTCGCTGTGGTTTCCAAAGAATTTGATCGAAGATCTATTAAGAGCCGAAGGAAGTACTGAAGCGAAAGCATTAATAGGTAAAGACACTTTGACTTGGTGGCTAACTTGGGTCGGCTTTGCCCTAGTAAATAATGTTGGAATTGTTTCAGCATTTGATCCCCCAGTTGGCTACGTGCCGATTCGACCTGAGTTTGAACTTGCTGGGGCTTGTCTATTGACCGGTGCTTATTTGGTCTGGATTCGAATCGTCCGAACACTTGGTGACTGAATATGAAGATGTCAACGGAGCTAATTCAAACCAAGCGGCTTGATCTGCATTTGATTCCACCGCTTGAGTTATTCATGTTGCACGAAGATCCTGACAATGCAGAACTTCTATCCGATCGTGACTTCACCAATCCTCACAAGGAACTGACTCACGAGCACTCAGGTCCGCTTCGTTGGCGAGTGCCACAAGTTAAGGCCAATCCAGATGTCAATTTTTGGTTTATTCGCTGGATCGTATTTCGGGAAACTAAAGAAGTAATTGGATCAATTAGTTTTCATGCTCCGCCTGATGAAGTTGGCATGATCGAAATAGGTTTTGGAATTTGCGAACCTTGTCGAAATCAAGGTTTTGGTAAAGAAGCATTACTTGGCATGTGGACTTGGGTGATTGATCAGCCTGGCGTTGAAACTCTTCGATACACAGTGAGCAAAACTAATGCGCCATCTATGGCGATTATCAATTCACTTGGCTTTGAACACGTCGGTCAACAAATAGACGAAGACGATGGGCCTGAGGAAATCTTTGAAATGTCAGTTACCGAATTCCAGTCATGCTTGGTAAACGGTTTCGCCACCAACAACAGTTCGTAACACCGGAAGATCAATCACGTCATTTGGATTGACCTTGGACGGATCTTCTTGCCACATCACGAGATCCGCTTTCATACCTGGTGCGAGCATGCCGCGTTCGTTATCCGCGCCAACTGCGATAGCCGCATTTCGGGTGTATCCAGTTAAAGTTTCCGCTCCAGTAAGGGGGCGAGTTTTTCCAACCGGACCGTCGTAGGAAACATCGTGGGCTCGGCGCATTTGCGCTGCGAACATTCCCATACGTGGATCAAACGGTGCTACGGGCCAATCTGAGCCGAGTACGACAAGTGCTCCCGTGCTCATAATGTCGCCAGATCTCCAGCCATGACTGCACTGAGTGGCATCAAGTCGCTGGGACCAGGGATCACTTAAGTCATATTCAAGCCAACGCACATGAACTGGCTGCATTGATGCTGTTACTTTCAGCGGCTTGAAGCGCGCGATGGTGTTATCGGGTGAAGTTTCAATGTGTTCGATGCGATGGCGACCGTTAGAACCACCTGGCAATCCTTCATAAACATCGAGCACTTCACGAACCGCGCGATCTCCAATAGCGTGAGTTGCAATACGAAAACCTGCGTCATGGAATTGCCGCGCCCGTTGGTGATAAAGCGAAAGCTCAGGCCACATTGGTTCAGTTCCAGCGCCTTGCGAATCAGGATGTTCCAGCCAGGCAGTTCCAGTATCAATAACGCCATCTAGCATGAACTTCACGCCATCGGCCTGCCAGCGCAAACCTTTTAGATTATGAGTTTGCATCATGGCTTCGACTTCTTCAATTGGCGTGTAAGGGTAGATGAAGTGATGCAGCAATATCCGAAGCTTTAGATTTGCTTGAGTTTCAAGGTCGCGCATGATGTCTACAGTTTTGAGATTGCCATCCATTAAATGGACCTCGGTAATACCTACAGCATTTTGGCGCCGAATCGCTTCGGCATACCAAGCCATACGATCTGACCTAGTTGCAACGGGAGCATGCTTTAGAACAATCTGCATTGCCGCCATTTCCTGGAGCTCACCCGTTGGTTTTTCGTTCTCATCAACAACCACAATCGAATTATCGGCGACGCGCATTGGACCAGTTAAGTTTGCAATTTTCATTGCTTCGGCATTAACCATGCCAGTGTGGACATCTAATGTGTACAAGAACATTGGACCATCGCCGGCAGCATCGTCTAGCAAACTATGGTGGTACGGTCCACCAATTGCTGAGTATTCAAGTGCAAATCCCATTAGCCATTCGCCAGGACCAATCCTCTTACGTTCAGCTGCTACTGCCGCGCGTAAATCTGAAAGATTAGAAATCCGATCTAAGTCAAGGCCCTGGGCAAACTCTGCGCCATGGAATAAGTGTTGGTGACCGTCAACTATTCCTGGAGTGACAGCCGCGCCATGCGCATCTACGGTTTCAGTTTTAGCGTCGCAGGCTTCCCGAACTTGATCATCACTTCCGATAGCCACAATGTGATCACCCGACCAAGCGATCGCAGATGCAGTTGGCGCATCTGGATTTTGGGTATTTATCTGAGCATTAAAGATCGCTTGATTGGCAGCCACTTGGAACTCCTGTACCTGACGCTTCTAGAGGACTAACCGCAACCCTAATAGAACGGCCCAGTAGATTAGGGATTATGACTGTACATATTGGTGCCAATAAAGGCGACATTGCTGAAACTATCCTGCTTCCAGGTGATCCCCTGCGTGCCAAATGGGTTGCGGAAAATATGCTCGAAGGCGCAGTGCAATACAACTCGGTGCGAAACATGTTCGGATACACCGGAACCTACAAAGGTAATCGAGTTTCAGTTCAAGGCACCGGTATGGGAATTCCTTCGATCTCAATCTACGTAACTGAACTATTCAAAGATTTTGATGTCCAAACTGCGATCCGCATTGGAACTTGTGGCGGCCTAGGTAAAACTCAACTCCGCGATGTAATCATCGGAATGGCCGCATCAACTGACTCTGGAACTAATCGTCGCGCCACTGGTGGATTAGATTTTGCGCCAATTGCAAACTATGACTTATTGAAAGCAGCGGTTGAGGCGGCCCAAGCGCATGGAATTACTTACCACGTCGGTGGCATAGCTTCTATGGATTTGTTTTATGACGACAGCAACGCACTAGACATCCTGGAAGCTCATGGCGTATTAGGAGTCGAAATGGAAGCTAGTGGGCTTTACACAATCGCCGCAAAATATGGTCGTCGGGCGCTGGCAATCTGCACTGTAAGTGACATGATTCGAACTCACGAAAAGACTTCATCCGAAGAACGTGAGACTGGATTTAAGGCAATGGTTGAAGTCGCACTCGAAGCAGCGTTCGCTTAGCGATTTACAAATTCTTGGAACTGCTCTTTAGTTCCGTTGAATACATTTAAATCTGTGGTTCTTGATGGAACTGCGTCAATATCTCCATCAGCAGTGAATTGCCAAATTGACCATTCGTTATTCCAGATCCGAGTTTCCTTGGGATCAGTACCCAACTTTGGTCCCCACTTAGCAAGCCACAATGGGTACCGCGATAAATCAGTAGCACCCGCATCTAGCAATCTTCCAATGAACTTTCCATTTGAATAAATTATTGGCGTTCGGCCGGTTAGGGTTTCGGCTTCAACTAGAAAAGCCTTCGTCCATTTAGCCAGTCTCTGAATCGTCCAACCACATGGCAATTCTTCTAAATCCAAACTCAAAGGTAAGTCGCCCAACTTAGCGCCTTTGGCTTGTTCAACTGCGCGCTGGGCTTGCAGCTTTGCGTCGGTGATTGTGTTGCGGTCCAAGTTTCCGGGTTGGGCGTAGTGGTACGCGCCGACAACTAATCCTTGCTCGCGGGCCGCTGCGCTATCGATTGGAAACCATTTCAATGCGTTGTCATTTCCGCGAGTTCCACCATCGGAGGCCTTAATCACTACAAACGACACGTCATATTTAGTTTTCAGTTCAGCAAAATCAATTAGCTTATTGTTTGGATGTTGCCAAACCGAAATATCAATACCTTTAACAGGTTCGGTAAAACCTTGCGCATTCCAAGACTTGGCATTTGGTTGGTACTCTCCTGGTTTCCCAGTCGAGTAACTGCAGGAACGGTATTTGTAATCTGACACGTTTGAGTTTGCCGGAAGCGCATGGCTAGATGAAACGGAACTAAAGCTGGTTACAGCCATTAAGAGCAG
>CANLIF010000119.1 GCA_947491175.1 Actinomycetota bacterium | reverse complement strand
GCGTGCTACTTCAGCCAAGCGTGCTACTTCAGCCAAGCGTGCTACTTCAGCCAAGCGTGCTACTTCAGCCAAGCGTGCTACTTCAGCCAAGCGTGCTACTTCAGCCAAGCGTGCTACTTCAGCCAAGCGTGCAGCAACAACCTGGCGAAATTCTTGGGTTTTTTGAATCGCATATGCAGCATTGATCACGCCGTAGCCATAAACCTGGTCTACGCCCACTTGACCCTTGTCGACTGCAGATGATGTGATTATGTCTGCAACGTCTGAATTCTTAAGACTCGTATCCATACTCAGGATAAGAGCAGCCAGACCAGCGACGAATGGAGTTGCCATTGAAGTGCCACTGAGAGATTCGTAGTTCGAATCGCCATCTGTTGTTGAGCAAATGGAACTTGAACTACTACAAGTTGACCAGATATCAATCCCTGGAGCAACTACATCAACGAAACTCCCTTTGTTTGAAAAGTAAGCAATTGGATTTTCGGCGCTTGAGGATATTGCGCCGACACCTATGACGCCTGGCAAATCTGCGGGATATGAACTGATTCCAGTTGTTCCTTCGTTGCCAGTTGCAGCAACTACTACGACATCCATAGAAATTGCGTATGCAACTGCCGCGCGTAGGGCTGGGCTGTCTTCATCTGTTCCTAAGGACATGTTTATTACCTGAGCGCCATTGTTGGCCGCATAAAGGATTCCGCAGGCAACATCTGAAATGTCTCCTGATCCACTACTTGATAGAACGCGCACTGGCATAACTGTTGCCTGCGGTGCAACGGATTTAATTCCGATTCCATTGGAAGTAATGATTCCGGCCACATGCGTACCGTGCCCGTTTGGGTCGTACTTGCCTAAATCGGCATGAACTGGTTTTGTCCGTCCGGTACCTGAGTAGTCGGCATCGGTATATGAAACACAATTGTCAATTAGATTACTGCTACTCAAGTAACTAAATCCATCACGGTAATCGACGCCATCTATAACTCGTCCAACTAAATCAGGGTTGCTTGCATCAACACCACTATCAATTACAGCAACGACTACTCCAGCGCCTTGAGTCGTTGCAGACACAGATTCAACAGCGACTGTATCCATTCCCCATTGGCTGCTGAAGTACGGCGGAGTCGAAAACGTAGTGACTTGCGACTCTGGTTCAACTGAAATCACTGACGAGTCTTTTTTTATCTCGGCAAGCATTTCTTCAAGGTCGACCATCGACTTTAGATACGCAGTTTCAATAACTGGCAGTCCGTTAACATCTCGGACAACAACTAGCTTTAGAGAGCCATCAGCGACCTCAGCCGCTAGTTCCACCGGAGTAGCAGATGTGGATTCGGCTGCGGTCTGCCAAGCATCCTCGGGTAGTGATGTGTCAGTTGCATTCGCCGGAGCAGTAAACCCCGTTGCAGCAAATGCAAACGAAGTAAGTCCAACCAGGATTCGGGATCGCCAAGGACGCACATGGCGCTCCTGTAATTCGGCGTTCAATTAATAACTCCTTAGACTCCTTCAGTTTAACGAAAATCCGATTGCCAGGACTCCTGCTGTTTCGTAGAAGTTCTCAAGGTTCACCCAATATTCACCAGGTTGATGGCTGGGTGAAGGCGACCTCTAGGCTCATGGTGTGAAACCTCAAATAGCAGTAGTCGGCAGCATTAACGCTGACCTGGTCCTACAGATGCCCAAACTTCCAGGTCGTGGTGAAACTGTAAGTAGCGCCGAACCGAAATGGTTTCCTGGTGGCAAGGGCGCAAATCAAGCAGTTGCAGCAGCTCGAATGGGTGGCAGAGTTTCGATGTTTGGCGCAGTAGGAGATGACGAACCAGGCCAAATGTGTCTGGCGGCTTTAGCCCAAAGCGGAGTTAACACTGATTCCGTTCTTAAGGTTGCATCCCCAACAAGCACCGCAGTGGTAATGGTTGAGGACACTGGAGAAAATCAAATCGTTGTTGCAGACGGCGCTAATCAACATGCCACATTTGATGCCGCGCAAATTTCAGCAGCTGATGCAGTCTTAGTTCAATTTGAAATTCCTGAGTCAGTGATTATTGAAGTTGGCAAAGCTGCCAATGGAATCTTTTGCGTTAACGCGGCTCCAGTGCGGGAAATTTCAAAAGAGCTAGCTGAACTCATTGATGTGCTGATCGTAAATGAACACGAGTTTGCCCAACTCGGTAATCCAGCTTTCGGATTAGTGATTGTTACTGCTGGCTCGAACGAAGTAGTTGCCTATCAAGGTGGGGAAGTAGTTGCTAAATCTGCGCCACCAAAAGTTGAAGCCCTCGACACTGTCGGTGCTGGCGACACCTTCGTCGGCGCATTTATTGTTTCGTACGCCTCCGGGCAATCTGTTGCAGATTCATTGGAACGGGCATGTGCGGCATCAGCGCTGTCGACCCTTAAGTTAGGCGCGCAATCTGGAATGCCGACTTCTGACGAGGTAGATCAATTCCTGCAAAGCTCAAAGAATTAAAGTAGAGAAGTTAAACCCAAGATAAAGAGGAAACATGGCGCGCGCACTTTTAATTGATACTGATCCTGGAATTGACGACGCAGTTGCAATTGCGTTGGCGTTGGCATCACCGGAAGTAGATGTTATCGGCATAACAACTGTTGGCGGTAACTCTGGTCTTGAAGCCACAACTCGTAACGCCTTACGGCTACTTGAATTCATGGGTAGAACTGATGTGCCAGTCGCCTCCGGTTATGACGAACCTTATGCGCGGGGAAAGATGGAGACTGGGTACGAGCCAGTCCATGGCAACGATGGTTTAGCTGGCGTAGATTTGCCCGAACCAACAACCAAAATTGTTTCAACAGATGCACCAGCATTTCTAGCCGACAAGATCCGCAACTCACCCGATCCCGTTACCTTGGTAGCGATTGGACCGTTAACAAACATCGCGCACCTAGTCGATCAGCATCCAGATGTGATTCCGATGATAGATCGATTTGTGATTATGGGTGGGGCCGCCAGAACTGGCAACGTAACTCCGGTGGCTGAGTTCAATATTTGGCATGACCCAGAAGCAGCCAAGCGGGTTTTTGCCAGTGGCATCAACACGGTAATGGTTGGCTTAGATGTGACTCATTCGGTAAAGACTTATGAGCACTTATGGAGTTGGCTAAAAGACGGCAGCGAGTTTGGCAAAGTTTTTGACCACATTCTCACTTCTTACACTGATTTTTACGAGACTTTTTATGGTGAACGTATGACCCACCAACACGATGCGCTGGCAATGGCAGAAGCTATCTGGCCAAACCTGATGGAACTTGAGCCAGCATTTCTAGACGTGGAATGTCAAGGAGAGTTAACAAATGGAATGACGGTGGCTGATACTCGACTTCGCAATGGCGTCAAGCCAAACGGTTACGTTGCCTGGACAATTGATGGCGATGATTTTCACAAGAAACTAATGTCTGCGCTCGCAAAAATGAGCGCTGACGTCGGTCAGTAGTTAAATCAAAAGAGAATTACTTAGCGAGTACTGCCTGGCTTCCACAGCACATCGCCGACTTCTTTGTTGGCGACACGGGAAAGAATGAAAAGTAAATCGGAAAGACGATTCAGGTAATTTGCAGCTAATACATTCATGCCACCGTGATACATGTCGATTGCTCCCCAAGTGCTGCGTTCCGCTCTTCGGGTAACGGTGCGAGCCACGTGCAAGTACGCAGCGCCAACAGTTCCACCCGGCAAAATAAAGGAGCGAAGTGCTTCCACTTCCTCGTTGTACTTATCGCAGGCAGCCTCAAGTCGTTCAATGTAATCAGGTGTCACGCGAAGTGGTTCATGGGCTGGGTTATCAATCACTGGAGTACAGAGATCTGCACCAACATCAAACAATTCGTTTTGAATCATGGTTAAAAGTTCGACAATGTCAGTTCTTAACTCTCCGGCCGCAACAGCAAGGCCGATCGAACTGTTGGCCTCATCGACATCGGCATAGGCCTTGAGTCGAGGATCATTCTTACCTGTTCGGCTCATATCACCGAGGTTGGTAGTGCCATCGTCGCCAGTACGGGTGTAAATCCTTGTTAAATTGACCATGCCCTAAGCCTATGGCGCATTGGGTTTATCTGCCTTTTCTTGAG
>CANLIF010000118.1 GCA_947491175.1 Actinomycetota bacterium | reverse complement strand
TGTGTCCATGCCTCGCTAACTTTGCGGGAAAAAGGTTTAGACACCATCATGATCAATTGCAATCCAGAAACAGTTTCAACTGACTATGACACTTCAAGTCGGCTGTATTTTGAACCACTAACTTTAGAAGATGTGCTTGAAGTAATTCATGCGGAAACTTTGGCTGGCCCGGTGCTTGGCGTAATTACTCAACTTGGCGGTCAAACTCCACTTGGCCTAGCGCAAGGACTTAAAGACGCTGGCGTCACATTGCTCGGCACTGCGCCCGAAGCAATTCACTTGGCAGAAGAGCGCGGTGCTTTTGGCGAAGTTCTTGAGAAAGCCGGATTGCCCTCACCAGAACATGGCATGGCAACCTCGTTTGAAGATGCCCGAGAAATTGCCAATCGAATTGGATACCCAGTACTTGTTCGTCCATCATTTGTTCTCGGTGGTCGTGGCATGGAAATTGTATATGACGAAACTATGCTGCACGATTACCTAACGCGGGCGGCTCAAGTTAATCCTGAGCACCCAGTACTGGTTGATTGCTTCTTGGATGATGCGATTGAAATTGATGTTGATGCGTTATTTGATGGAACTGAGCTTTACCTCGGTGGCGTAATGGAGCACATCGAAGAAGCTGGAATTCATTCTGGCGACTCAGCGTGCTCATTGCCGCCTTTCACATTAGGGGCTGCTGAGATTGATCGAATTCGCACTTCCACACTTGGGATTGCCAAGGGCGTTGGAGTGCGTGGCTTGCTTAACGTGCAGTACGCACTTGCTAATGGAACTTTGTATGTATTAGAAGCCAATCCGCGAGCATCCCGAACCGTTCCTTTTGTTTCGAAAGCAACTGGCATATCGCTTGCCAAAGCTGCAGCTCGGATTGCAGTAGGCGATTCCATCGCAACACTTCGTAAAGAAGGTTTCTTGCGCCCAGTTGGCGACGGGGGAGACTCTCCAGTTGGCAGCGCAGTTAGCGTGAAAGAGGCGGTCTTGCCATTTGCCCGATTCATGGGAGTGGACACAGTTCTTGGGCCAGAAATGAAATCAACTGGCGAAGTAATGGGAATCGATGTGGATTTTGGAACCGCGTTTGCTAAGTCCCAACTCGCTGCCTACCCTGATGGTTTGCCAAAAAGTGGTTCGGTCTTTGTCTCGGTTGCTGATCGAGACAAAGAACAAGCCGTTGCACCGGTGCGAAAATTAGTTGAGATGGGTTTCACAATCATGGCAACTGATGGCACTGCCAAGTTCTTAAAGTCCCATGGCATTGAAAGTACTTTGGTTGCAAAGCAGCACATCGGAGGCAGCGAAGGTCGCAAAACAACCGTTGAGGCAATCATGGATGGCGATATTGATTTAGTAGTCAACACTCCTTATGGAACTGGGGCTCGCCGCGATGGCTATGAAATTCGGATGGCAACCGTTTTGGCAAACACTGCTTCAATTACAACGGTTCAGGGTTTAGTAGCAGCTGTTGAAGGTATTGCGTCATTGCAAGCCGGTCCGATGCAGGTTAAATCGATTCAAGAACATGTTGCCGAATTAAACGAGTTGTTAGCGAGGCAATCATGAGTCCCAAACAAATGAAGTGCATAATTCGGTCGATTACCCCAGTTGGAAGTTATCTCCACATGGTTTTAGACGCTCCAGAAATTGATGAAGTTGCGCCCGGGCATTTCGCAGCGGTATCTGTTGGTGGAGTTGGTGGCGGCATGTTGTTACGACGCGCATTCTCAATTCACAAATCAACTCCTGGTGATTCACTAGACATTATTTTTGCGCCACATGGGCAAGGCACTCAGTGGTTAGCTACGCAAAGTGCCGGGGATGAAATCGACATCATTGCGCCACTTGGAAAACCATTTGTGCTCCCACGCCAACCAATTGCCTGCGTGATTGTCGCTGGCGGGTACGGAGCTGCTCCGATGGAATTGTTGGCTCGCGAGTTGCGCGGCCGGGGCTGTCGAGTTGATGTTGTCCTTGGGGCAGCAACACAGGAAAAACTCTTTGGGGTTTTAGATCTAAAGGGTGTTGCAGATTCTGTCATTGTCACAACTGATGATGGAACCTCAGGTGTTAGAGGACGAGTAACTGATGTACTGGCTGACTTGATCCAGAAGAATAATTCCCAAGCGGTTTACGCCTGTGGCCCAATGGCAATGTTGCAGGCAGTTGCGCATGTAGCTCAAGACAATGGGGCCTTTAGCCAATGCGCTGTCGAAGAATCCATGGCTTGTGGCATCGGTGTATGTATGACTTGCGTTTTGCCAGTAATTGGCGATGACGGAGTGACTCGAATGGCTCGTTCTTGTGTTGATGGCCCAGTCTTCCGAGGCGATCGGGTGCGTTGGGACGATGTCCACACTGTGCCAAGCGATGCCTTTGGCGCACCTCGTCCAGGTGGTCACTGATGATTAATTACTTACCGCAGGTGGTAATCAATGAACGTTGATCTTTCGACCAGCCTTGGGTCACTCCAACTATCTGCCCCAACGCTTACCGCATCTGGTTGCGCGGCTGCAGGTAAAGAATTGTCACAGTTTGGCGACGTCTCAACACTTGGTGCTGTAGTCACTAAAAGCATCATGTTGGAACCTAGATCTGGACGTGCCACACCTCGAATGGCTGAAACCCCAAGTGGCATGCTTAACTCCATTGGCTTGCAGGGTCCAGGTATTGAATCGTTTTTAGAAAACGATTTGGCGTGGTTACGCGCAAATAATGTCACAACAATTGTTTCAATTGCTGGAAACAATGTTGAAGAGTTCGGTGAGCTAGCGCGCATCTTGGCAAAAGTTGAAGGCGTTGACGGACTTGAAGTTAACATTTCTTGCCCAAATGTCGAATCCCGTGGACAAGTGTTTGCATGTAACCCGATTTCGGCGGCCCAAGTGATTGAAACCGTACGATCGGTTTGGCATTCTGATGCGCCAGTATTGGCAAAACTTTCACCAGATGTCACAGACATTGTTGAAATCGCACATAGCGTGGCTGAGGCTGGCGTCGATGGTGTCTCAATGATCAATACCTTGCTTGGCATGGTCATCGATGTGGACAAAATGAAACCGTTGCTAGGTGGCCGCACCGGTGGCCTTTCTGGGCCAGCAATTCGCCCAGTTGCAGTGCGCGCAATTTATCAAGTTCATGCTGCGCTGCCACATTTGCCGATTCTTGGCATGGGTGGAATTCGCACGGGTCATGATGCACTTGAATTCATCGCAGCTGGCGCCAGTGCAGTAAGTATTGGCACCGTAGTGTTTGGTGATCCAGGAGCGCCGTGGCGCATTGCTAATGAACTTGGACTTGAACTCCAATCCCGAGGGTATAACTCACTTAGCGAAGTCATTGGCCTCGCGCACCAAAATTAGGAGATTAAAAATGTCTAAGGCACCAATCGCAGTTGCACTTGATGCCCCAGATCTTGCGACCGCCAGACAGTGGGCAAGTGCGGTTGCGCCATATGTGCAGGTAGTAAAAGTTGGCCTTGAAGTTTTCCTGCGAGATGGCCATGACGCGGTACATGTTGCCCGCGAAGCAAGTGGCTGTGACATATTTCTTGATGTAAAGCTTCATGACATTCCAGCAACTGTTGCAGGAGCCGCCCATGCGGTAGCAAAACTTGCTCCTAAATACTTAACTGTGCACGCCTCTGGCGGCCAGGACATGATCAAGGCCGCAGTTGAAGCCTTGCCAGAAACTTATGTCACTGCAGTAACGATTTTGACTTCACTTTCCCAAGACCAACTTTCCGCTATGGGTTGGAATGGTTCGGCGCAAGATATTGTGAAGCGCTTAGCAGCACAATCAGTTGCCGCCGGAGCTCGAGCGATTGTGTGTTCGCCGCAGGAAGTCGCTGCCGTCCGGGCCGAAGTTGGTCCCGAAACACTTTTGATCACCCCAGGAGTTCGCCCAGCGGGCTCTGATGCCGGTGACCAAAAGCGCATTGCCACCCCTGAACAAGCTTTGGCTGACGGTGCCAACTTGCTAGTCATTGGTCGCCCAATAACTGGAGCTGCGAATATCGCTGATGCCGCCGCAATGATTGCTAGTAACATAGCGAAATGGCCGTACCAGTCTTAACAAATGAACAGCGCATCGCTGCGTCTGCCAAGGCTGTTGAAAT
>CANLIF010000117.1 GCA_947491175.1 Actinomycetota bacterium | reverse complement strand
TTGTCAGGAAAAAGAGCCACCACAATAATCAATGCAAACTGCAGAAATACCAGCTTCTTACCTTTTTCCAAATCATCCATCCTCAAATTCTACTCATCAATGTTGCGCGCTAACCTCTATGTGTGAGCAAGAAACTTGTGGCAAGCCTTTGTATCGCAATCCTTATTACAGGTTGTGGGATAAAGGTTCCGGCAGGTTACCGACCATCACAAAGTGCCGCTCCTAGCGCTTCACTGATTGAAATCACCGTCAACGAGCGTGGTACTCCAATTGAAATCTCGGGGCCAGGGCTATATGGTGGCGTGATCTCAACTAAAGACATGTCTGGCGTAGTGGTCGTAAATGCTTGGGCTTCATGGTGCGCGCCATGTCGTGAAGAATGGCCGATCTTGGCTGAAATCCAATCAGCAAACCCGACAGTGAATCTCCTTGGATTGAATGAAGCGGATGACTCTGATGCGGCAGCTGATTTTCTATCCTCTCAAGAAGGCGACTGGCTACACATCAGCGATCCCGATCAATCCATAGCGGCGAAAGCAGATGTGGTCCAAAGTAGCTATCTGCCTGGCACAGTTGTACTCGATAAGCAGCATCGAATTGCAGCCAAATTCATTGGCCCAATTAACAAATCTGATTTACAACGAATCATTCAGGAACTACTGGCCGAATAGGGCTTACAACATTTCTTCCCAAAGAAGTGGTTGAATAGAGATATGGCTAATTCACCTAAAGAAGAAGATCCAAACAAGGCCGCTTTCCTGGCTGCTCTGGAAAAGAAGAAGTCACAAGGTGCTAAAGGAAACAGCGCCGGCACTACTGCCGAAAACGCTAAAGCTAAGTCCTCAGGACCAACGGCCCGCCGCATAGAACGTCGTCGAAGCGGCAGTTCTTAAACTCGAATTCGAGAACCGGCCGGATCAAAGACTGCATCTGGCATAACTACTGCGCCAACTTTTCGGCCACCACATGCAATCGAAACCATTTCGCCTTGCTTGGTTTCAATCGGTAACCAAGCAAGGGCAATTGGCGCGCCAACAGACCAGCCAAACTCAGCGCTAGTCACATACCCAACGTTCTTATCGCCAATAAATACTGGCTGGCTAACGGTTGGGACTAGATCAACTTCAGTTAACTGCAAAGTTCGCAGTCTGCGTGTTGCTGGTTTAGTGGAAGCGTTCAGGCCAATGTGTTCACCATCAGTACGCACTGCGAACTCAAGGCCGGCGCTCGTTGGGGTATCTTCGCGACTCATGTCACTTCCCCAGGCTCGATATCCCTTTTCCAAGCGCAAGCTAGTTAGTGCACTTCGCCCTGCTGGAATCGCGCTCACTTTATTTGCCTGCTCCAAAACAGCGTTCCAAAGTTTTTTTCCACCAGCAACATCGCAAGCTAACTCCCAGCCAAGTTCGCCAACATAAGAAACTCGAACTGCCGTCACACCAACTCCAGCAACGGAAGTTTCTTTAGCCGAGAAATACTTGAAAGTGTCGTTAGTTAAATCGGTATCTGTGATTGGAGACAGGATGTCTCGGGCAGCTGGTCCCCACACAGCGACGCAGGTTGTGCCATTAGTGATGTCAGCAATTTGCACATCGAATCCACCCGAGATTGATTTAAGCCAAAACTCGTCTCTCGGGCTATTGCCGCCGACTAAGAACCGATCTTCAGCCAGTTGACTGATAGTTACGTCCGAGACAATGCCGCCGCTGTGATCCAGCAGCATTGTGTAAGTTACCGACCCAACTCCACGCGCAACGTTGCGAGCAGCTGCCCGATCCAAGAAGGCGCCAGCATCAGGACCGGTTACGGTAATGCGACGAAGTGAGGTCATGTCAAAGATTCCGGCAACTTCACGCGTGCGAAGGTGCTCAGCACCAGCGATCGGTGACCAGAATTTGCTGGACCACGCATCGCGCGCCGGAACATTCATTCCAGCTAGTAACCCGGAGTTTGATTCATACCAACGCGGGCGCTCCCAAGCAGAGGTATCAAAGAAAGCTGCACCTAGCTTTTCTTGCTCGTCATAAAACGGAGACATCCGGACCCCACGTGGGCTAGTTGAAGGCTCAGCCGGATGGTGGATTGCGTAAGTATCGATATAGGCATTGTCACAACGTTGTTCATAGTCAGCCTTAACTAACTCAGCATCATCAAATCTGGTTAGATCTCCTGGCGCAAAATCAATGTCAGGTGCGATGCCACATATTGCCTGCGCCAACGAACGTGCCGCGCCAACTGAATGCGTAGCCCAGAGACATTCCAGAACCCAAAGTCCCTCAACGCTGGGCGCCGGTCCCATTAGTGGCAAGCCATCAGATGAATATGGGAAAACTCCGTTATACGCCTGTTCGTATTTCAAGCCCGATAGAACTGGCATTACTTCTAGGGTTTCAGCCCAAGCTTGATCCCAATCACTTTGAGTGAACGCTAGCTTCGAAGGATCCTCCAAAGTTGCAGCGTTGCTGACCATGGCGGCGTCCGTTACTGGAATTGCGCGATGATTAAATGACCCGACACCCGCTTTATCGCCTTCGTCGCGAACATAAGTACCAGCTTCATAAATCCGAACAATCGGCACGCTGGCATCACCGCCGCGACCTTTTGCTAAAACCGAAACTGGCTCGGTGACAGCGTATTGGTGTTCCATCGAAACTAACGGCAAGACAACCCCCGCAGTGGCAGCAATCGAATTGCCCCAACCACCTGCTGCGATAACAACTAAATCAGCTGGAATAACTCCTGTTGCAGTTTTTACACCAGTAACTTTTGATCCGACAGTTTCAATTCCAGTGACAGTGGTGTTACCGATAAATGTTGCGCCATTTGTTTGCGCTCGTTCTCCCTGTGCTTGCGCTCCCCTAAGTGCCTTACCAACACCTTCACCCGTTGTGTGAAAGCCACCTATGAATGAATTCGGATCTAACAACGGATTTAAGTTTGCGCACTCTTCTGGTGACAACATCTCGGCGCTAAATCCCCAAGAGGCCGCAAATTCAGTCCGACGAACCAAATAATCGAGTCGCTCTTGCGTCAACGCCACTTCAATAGATCCAACGGGATAGAAGCAAGGATCCCCCGCAACATCCATGGACAATAGTTTTGTAATTGTGTAATCCGCAAACCGATGCATCATCTTTGAAGCGCTGGTACGCGTTACTAATCCAGGCGCATGCGAGGTAGCGCCGCCGGTTTTCCAGATCGGTCCCTGATCGACCACTGTGACATCACGCTGCCCAAGTTGAGTTAACTCATCAGCTAAACCAGTTCCAGCAATACCGGCACCAACGATAACAATCTTTAAGTTTGCCAACTAAATCTCCAGGGTAATGAGCGTTGTAAGAATGCTACCTAACAAACCGATTTCCTACCTTTGGAACTAAGCGAGGGCTTGAGCCTAGGTCAATTCACTTAAATCTGGTGGAACATCAACACTGTGCGCAATCAAGTCCTCGGAATTGATGTACTCAAGGGCCGCTTCGTTGGTCGCAGCTAGAACTACTCCGCAGGCAGCGCCATCCTCGAAAGCTTGCTGCCACCGCGGCGCACAAACTGCCCAGCGATCCCCTGGCTTGAGTCCAGTAAATCCAAACTGTGGCGCCGGGGTTGAAAGGTCATTGCCAACTGACTTTTGATGTTCAAGGAACTCTGCTGAAACTACTGCGCAAACCGTATGGCTGCCGTAGTCAGATTCATCTGTGGTTGTAAACCCATCCCGAAAATACCCGGTTACCGGCTCAAGCCCACACAATTCCAATGGCTCACCAAACACATTCTTTTGCATATCTATATGTTCTCACAAGTTCAGTGATGGAGCATTGCGCAGTGCTGGTGTCAGGTCTGGATCTAGGAATTCGCGTTCTTGCTTGCTTCAATTGCGCGAATTTCCCTACCTTCAATAATGATCAAGTAGATCAAGGTTGGGATCAAATCGATACTTCGCTTAAGCAGCCATTTGGTGCCACTGGTTAGCAGCCAAATTAGATCATCACGTTTAGTGCGAATTGAATGCGTTGGAAGTGTGTTTGAAACCCGTAGCGGCATATTCAATTCGGTGCGAATCAGGTCTGCGATCAACTGATGTCCTAGTGAAGACGGATGCATTCGGTCCACATGCCA
>CANLIF010000116.1 GCA_947491175.1 Actinomycetota bacterium | reverse complement strand
GTGGCGTTGCCTGCAATAGCAGTTTCGTAAACCTGATCTTTTGAAATTCCTGCTTCGGTGCAAACTTCGGCAATCAATTCATTAAGTGTTGCAAGTCCAGCAGTTTGCATTAATCCAGCAGCTAACGGATCCATCATGGTTGCTGAAATTCGGGAAATAACGTCTGCGCCAAACGGCTGTTGTTTGTTCAACATGGATTTAACGGCCATCGGGGTTCCAGTTAGCAAGTCAAGTAATGTCGCAACCACCGTTGTGGTACCTAAGTCAAAAGCAATTGCGTAGTTTTGCGCTGAAGTATCCCCTGGCTCGACGGCAATCAATGCTTCATCGACTACAACTGCAGTGACCTTGAAATCGTTCTTACGCAAAATCGTTGGCAAAGTTTTCAATACTGACAGATCGGCTTCAAATTCCAAGTCATCCATCGCATCGCGCAATCTATCTATGTCTGGCCGCTGATCATGAAGGGTTGGCTCAACTAGTTCGACGTAGCGCTTTTGGACCGCTGGGCGCAAAATTACTTGTCGCCCAACGCCAACTGTTGCTGCTTTTGGACGAGTAGAAAGTGGCGGGACATCAATTTTTAGATTTCCATTGGCTCTAGCAACACAAGCTAAGCGCCAGCCATCTTGAAGTTGCTCCGGGCTAAAAGCACGAATATCCAAACGTGAAACCGGAACTTCACCCTCGATAACTTGAATTTTGCACTTCTTGCAAGTGCCATGGCCACCACAAGTTGAATCGATTGCTAGACCATTCCAAGAAGCGGCATCAAAGACTGTAACTCCCGGCGGCACCCGAACGTCCGTTCCACTGGGCGTGAACTGCAATTGGACGCGACCAAGCCCACTGACTGTGGTGTCAGTCTTTACGCTTTCTTCGTTTGGCACGGTTTTAACTCTCGCCTAGGTTAAGAACTTGAAGCTTCTTTGTTTGCGCGGAAATTGCTGATCCAATTTGCGCCCCATTGATCTAATCCAAGAAGTAAGTCGGCAGCACGAACAGCCTGCACAACTTCAGGTGTTCGACCATCCATAATCGCTGAAGTTAGACCCATTGACATTGCCATTGGCATGAAAGCAGCGTTTAAAACATGGCGGTTAGGCAAACCGAATGAAACATTTGAAGCGCCGATTGACATGTTAAGTCCGTACTTTTCCTTAACTAAGTAAATAGTTTCAAGAGTATTTTTCACGTTTTCTGGATCCGCGCCAACTGGCATAGCTAGTGGATCGATCAACAAGTTATCTAGCGAAATTCCTTCTTTTTCAACGCGGCGCACAATCTTCTCGACAATCACCATGCGATCTTTTGCCAGCATTGGAATTTCAGTTTCATCATTCGGTAAAGCCAAAATCGCAGCGTCGTATTTCTTGACAAGCGGAAGGATGATATCCATACGCTCATCTTCGCCAGTCATGGAATTAACAAGTGCTTTACCTTCGTAAACCGCAAGTCCAGCATCGAGGGCTTCAATCACTGATGAATCGATGCAAATTGGAAGGTCAGTAAGTGATTGAACTAGCTGGACTGCCTTAGCGAGTAGCGCTGGTTCATCGGTTAGTGGGACACCCATGTTGACGTCAAGCATGTCGCAGCCACCTGCAACTTGGGCAGCTACATCAATGTTGATTGTCGATAGGTCATCTGCCCGAAGCTTTTCTTGGAAGATCTTGCGGCCAGTTGGGTTTAGACGTTCGCCAATGATTACGAACGGTACGTCGTCACCAATTGTTACGGTCTTAGTGGCTGAACTAAGCACTGTATGCATGATCGTCCTTTACATCGTTTGTTGTTGCTTCGCTTGTTGATATCTGGCGAACTCTGCCAAGATCTGTCATTAATCTCTCTAGTGTCTCATCATTTCTAAAGTCTGTGATGTGCAGCCCGCGTACCCCTGGTTGCGCAAGGGCATGTTGGGCAAACTCCAAAGTCTGTAAATATGCTTCTTCGGCTGGATCGGTTGCCTTTTCAACTCGGGCAATTTGATCTGCCGGAACATCAATGCCAGGAATGCTGTTATGCATAAAGTTCAATGGTCTAGCACCCTTAACTAAAACCACACTTGGAATAATTGCAATTTTTCCGGCAAGACCGGCATCGCGGACTCCCGCGCAAAACTTTTCAAGCCGATCTTGGTGGTAACAAATCTGAAGCTGCAGGAACTTTGCGCCTGCTGCGTATTTCTTTGCAACTCGTTGCACTCGATACTCAAACGGTGGCGCGCCCGGATTCTCAACGGCTCCAATGAACATATGTGGGGCTGGATCGATTTTGCGCCCCGACATGTATTCGCCTCGCTTGATTGTGCTCATTAGGCGAACCAGTTGCGGACCATCTGTATCAAAAACTCTTCGAGCTTCTGGCTCATCGCCGGCAGTTACATCATCACCAGTTAAGGCAACAAAGTTTTCGACGCCAAACATTGAAGCGCCCATGATGTCAGCTTGTTGCGCCAAGCGATTTTTGTCGCGGCACACAATCTGCAGAATTGGTTCTAGTCCAAGTTGCTTGATAGCTATCGCGGTTGCAACGTTAGATGCGTGCGCATGAGCAGCAGTGTTGTCGGTTGCGTTAACGCCATCAAACCAGCCCTGGAAACGATCGGCATACTTCTTGGCTTTTTCAAGTCCATTGCCATCTAAGGAATGAAACTCGGCAGTGAAAACAGTTTCAGTTGTCTTTGTTAACTTATATTCAAGTGTTGACATTAGTGATCAACTCCTTGAGATTCATCCGTAGAGTTCTTCCAACCAGTTGGCGTCCAGCGATCGCGCTTGGTAAAGAAGTTCTTCCAGGAAGAAGTGCCCTTTAATCGGTTATCAACTGGTGGACGCAGGTGGTTATATTCAGCTTTCCAAGTTGCTGGCAATGGCCAATCTTGGGTGCGATCGTAAGCCTTTAGCCAAACGCACTTCATTTCTGGCTTAACTTCGCAGTTACCGTTTTCTCTAACGCCACCACAAGGACCATTGCGCAGTGTTTTTGGGCAAGTCATTGGGCAAGTCATACCCGTTGAATGCAAAACACATTGTCCGCAGTCTTGGCAACCCCAAACAGGGCCCTTAACTACATGCTCGATAGTTGCGATAAAGGTTGTCATGTCTTGGTCTACTTGCCACGCTTAATGGCGATTAGTTCCTTGGCCTTACGCACTGCAGTTGAAGCATCCGCAGCGTATCCGTCGGCGCCAACTACGTCCGCGTATTCCTGCGTTACTGGAGCGCCACCAACCATGATGATTACGTCGTCGCGCATACCCGCCTTTGTGATTTCGTGAATGTTGACCTTGAACATTGGCATGGTTGTGGTCAAGAAAGCCGACATGCCAACCACATCTGGTTGGTGTTCTTTGATTGCATCAATGAATTTTTCTGGTGGAGTTTGCACACCAAGATCGATTACCTGGAAGCCAGCGCCTTCAAGCATGATGTTTACTAAATTCTTGCCAATGTCATGCACGTCACCCTTAACTGTTCCCATTAAGAAAGTGCCAACGGTTTCGGCTCCAGTGTCTGCAAGCAGTGGGCGAAGTACATCCAATGCGCCACTCATTGCCCGACCGGCAATTAACATTTCTGGGACGAAATAGTCGCCACGTTCAAATCGAGCCCCTACTTCTTCCAGAGAAGGAATCAAGGCATCGTAGAGAATTGAATCTGGTGTAAGACCAGCTTCTAGCCCCATGTTGGTTAGTTCGAGCACGCGTGGGGCATTGCCTTCCATAGTGCGCTCGTACATTTCCTTGAGGATTTCGTCGGGTGTCATGCCGCTCCTTCTTGTTTTAGGCCGTGCACTTGGTTAAGTTCTCGACGCATTAGTTGGGCAATATGCAATTCATCACCAGGGGTAATTCTCTCAGCCGGACCGCTAACTGACAAAGCGGCAATTGCCTTGCCAGTTGCTCCCAAGACTGGGATGGCTACCGAAATAAGTCCTTGCTCAAGTTCATTTCGAATCACTGCATATCCAACTTCGCGGGCCCGGCGTATGTGTTCATCAAGTGTTGCAAAATCGGTGATGGTTTCGGTGGTTCGTGGCGCTAATGTGCTTGGAGCAGCTGCGCCACCAAATGCGATTAGCACTTTGCCGGCCGCCGAACAGTGTGATGGAACACTTTCGCCAACCCAGTTGCGACTGCCCAATAGATATGAACCT
>CANLIF010000115.1 GCA_947491175.1 Actinomycetota bacterium | reverse complement strand
GCCATTTGGCATCAACATGGGCACGGTCATTGGTGAAACGCGTGAAGCACCACGCTCTTTGAGAACGTCGTATTGCTCCATCAACGAGATTGCGCCACCAACACCGGAGCCAACCACGACCCCTAAGCGACCTTGCTCAATTTCAGGTGCGCCTGCATCAGCCCAGGCTTCGCGCGCGGCTATCATGGCAAGTTGTTGCGAGCGATCCATACGTCGAACCTCATGAGGTTCCAAGATGTTTTCGGGATCAACTTTTGCAGTTGCTGCAATTCGAACTGGCAGATCTGCAAAGCGTGGATCTTCCAGTAGATGTATTCCGGAACGTGCTGCAAGCAGCGCATCCCAGGTTGAGGCAACGTCTCCACCCAGTGGGGTAGTGGCGCCAAGCCCTGTAACGACAACCGTACGGTTCATTGTTGTCGACCCTTCAATTTGAGTAATTTTTCACGAATATTTGTAGAGCGGTATTACTAGTTGTATGTGGCGGGCAACAACTAGGTCGCCCGCCAACATCAAAACTAGTTATGCCTTGTTTGCGGCGATGTAGTTAACTGCATCGGCAACGGTATTTAGGTTCTTAACTTCAGTGTCTGGAATAGTTACGCCAAACTTGTCTTCGCATGCCATTACAACTTCAACCATTGACAATGAGTCAACGTCTAGGTCATCAACAAATGACTTTTCCATCTGAACTGATTCAGCTGGGATGCCTGCAACTTCGTTTACGATTTCAGCTAGGCCAGCGAGGATGTCCTGGGACATAGTTATCTCCTTTAGTAATTACTTACCGCGTTGTGCGGGTCTTACTTCGAAACTCTTTCGACTTTCGAAACTTATGGGACAAGTGCTACTTGCGCAGCGTGCACTAGGCCAGCACCGAAGCCAACCATTAAAACTAAGTCGCCACTCTTGACTTCGCCATTTTCGCGAAGTCGATCAAGTGCTAATGGCACAGAAGCTGCTGAGGTGTTACCTGAGTATTTAATGTCATTAGCAACTACTACGTGGATTGGTAGATCGAGTTGTTTAACCAATGCTTCGGTGATTCGGTTGTTGGCCTGGTGTGGAACAAAGGCAGCTAAATCATTAACCGTAACCCCAGCAGCAGCCATAGCTTGGGCGCAAACATCGCCCATTTGACCAACTGCCCAGCGAAATACTTGCTGACCTTGCATGGTTAAGACCGAGGGGGTTCCAGTGCGTTCGGAAGTGAAGATATCTGGATCCATGATGATCGCATCGCGTTGTGTACCGTCTGCGCCCCAGATTGTTGGGCCGATACCTTGGGCAGCCGATGGACCAACAACAACTGCGCCGGCACCGTCGGCAAACAAAAATGCGGTGCCACGGTCTTCGAAGTTCACGATCTCAGAAAGCTTTTCAGCACCGATCAACAAGATGTATTTGGCAGATCCGGAACGAATCATGCCATCGGCGATGCCAAGTCCATAGCAAAATCCAGCACATGCAGCTGAGGTGTCTGTTGCGGCTGCGTTTACAGCGCCAAGTGCTGTGGCGACTTCTACGGCAGCAGAGGGAGTTTGGTATCGATGGGTAACAGTTGCCACCATCACAAGATCTAATTGCTCGGCAGTAATTCCGGCATCAGTTAGCGCTTTGCGTGCTGCTACCGTAGCCATTGTTACAACAGTTTCATCTGCACTAGCGTGACGACGTTCGACAATTCCAGAGCGCTCTTGAATCCATTCATCATTTGAATCAATGCGCAGGCAGATTTCATCATTTGTAACAACTCGTTCTGGTCGAAATGTGCCAAGGCCAAGAATCCCAGCATGCGCAGTTGGGGCTGGGGTATTTAACGTGATCATGAACCCGCCTTTGGATGCAAGCGAAGTAGTGGCTGTCCTGGATTTACTGGATCGCCATCGGTAACCAACCACTCAACGATGGTTCCGCCGTGTGGTGCTTCTACTTCATACTCATCGCGCAAAGTACGGATGGTGGCGACTTTAGTTTTACCGTCAAGCACAGTGCCAGGTTCTTCACCAACATTAAATTCAATCGTTCCCTTAAATGGCGCTACGACTAAGCGCCAAGTAGGAGAGTCGGTCACTGCCGTCTCAGTTCCGTGACGGGCAATCAGGTCAAGTGCAGCTGGCATGTCATCTGGGGTCTTTAGCGAAACACATTCAACGCCAGGCATAGCGCGCTTTGCTAACCCAACTAAAGTTCCTGCAGGTGGCAACTCAATCAACCCGGTTACACCGAGATCAAGCATGGTTTGCATGCAAAGATCCCAGCGCACAGGATTGCTAACTTGAGTAACCAAGCGTTTCAAAACTTCGCGACCATCTTGCACAACTGTGCCATCGGCATTTGAAAGCAATCGACTGCGCGCGTCATGAGTAGAAATAGCTTTTGCATGTTGTGCCAAAATGCCAACAGCTGGTGCCATGTGCTTAGTGTGAAATGCTCCAGCAACGGAAAGTGGACGAACCCGCGCGCCAGTTGGGGGATCGGTTTCTAGAGCGGCAAGTTCTTCAAGGGTTCCAGCCGCAACTATTTGGCCAGATCCATTTTCATTTGCAGCAGTAAGTCCATGTTGAGCTAACTTCGCAATGACTTCATCGCGATCGCCACCAAGTACAGCAGACATTCCAGTTGGCGTTACTGCCGATGCGGTGGCCATTGCATTGCCACGTTCCCGAACTAACACCATGGCTTGTTCAGCGGAAATGACATTTGCTGCCGCGGCTGCGGTGATCTCACCAACACTGTGGCCAGCGCCGATTCCAACCTTGGCGTAAGCCTCACCTGGATGCGGAAACAGACTTAAGAGTGACACCATGCCGGCACTCACAATCAAAGGTTGGGCTACAGCGGTGTCGCGAATCGTATCTTCATCACTTGTGGTGCCATGGGCAACTAGATCTATGCCCGCAACTGTGCCCAGCCACTTCATGCGGTCTTCAAAATTAGGCAGTTCTAGCCAAGGGGTTAAAAAGCCTGGGACTTGGGAACCTTGACCTGGGGCAACTACTGCAAGCACTTGTATAGTCTCCCGTATAGGCAACCGCTAAATCTGATGACGATCCACTAAATTCTAGGGCTATTTTTTGTATGTAACCTACAATTCAGGGCTATTTCGCTCAATCATTAGGGCAATTCGTAGGGTTAGCGCGTCTGCAGGCTCAAATGGATCCAATCCAGTGGCCTCCGAAACTCGACGAAGGCGATACCTAACGGTGTTCACGTGGACGAATAAGGTTCGAGCGCAGCCTTCGATTGTTGGGGAAACCTCTAGATAACAGGCCAGAGTTTGGCGAACATCGTTGCTGAGGTCCGCTCGAAGTTTGGCTACCACGGGGTTAATTGCCGCCGAGTCACCTGCAATAACTCGCGCTGCCATCATGTCGGCCGAAGCGATCAGACGCGGCCTGGACGAAACAAAACTCAAAGCACGGTAACCAGATAACGCATCTAGCGCAGAACTATGCGCCTCTTGCAAAGTTGATACAACTGGTCCAGTTACCACAGTCCCAGGACCAAAGTGACCAACGAATGGTTTTGCCACAAATTCTGGATCATCACTTTCTAAGACGCCACCAACGATTGTGATCATGCGATCGTTGTGAACTCCAACCATCACGTCTAGCTTTGCTGACTTAGCAGTTCGGCGAATCTGTTCCATGTGGACTTCGATTGCAACTTGAGTAGAAGGAACTGGACCAACTAGTGCCAGCACATGTTTATTCACATCCCAGCCAGCCGCCGCCGCCCGAGCCAGCAAAGCATCATCAGAACTTCCTGCCAAAATTGCGTCAAGTACCAAGTCCTGTAAGCGCGCATCCCAGGCACCGCGGTTTTCGGCGGCGCGGGCATAAAACTCAGCAGCAGCAAAGGCAATCTCACTTGAATAGCGAAGTAAAGATTCGCGTAGGTAAGACTGCCGATATTCATTAGCACCAGCAATTTGCTCGACCATTTCTTCGACAACTGCCATCGAAGTGCGAACCAGTTCAACAGTTTGTTGCAAAGTAAGTGCGCGAGCAAGTTCACGCGGAGCACTTGAAAATATATCGCCAACATGATCTTTGGACTCAAGACCAGCCGAAAACCATTCGACGAAGTTGGTAATTCCACTCTGTGCTACCAAACTCACAGACGCTCGTTCATTTGCGGGCAGAGCTGAAAACCAAGAAAGG
>CANLIF010000114.1 GCA_947491175.1 Actinomycetota bacterium | reverse complement strand
TGGAAAACTATTCGCGATGGGGCAATAGATTACAAACTTGCGCTGGCATCGGGCTCACTTGATGTTGTTGGTGGTGCATCTTTTATGCTGGCAACCCGCGCTGGTGACTTAGTCCTAGTTGCGGTTGTTGCTGCGCTCTATCCTGCCTTCACGGTTTTATTGGCAAGGTTTGTTTTGCACGAACGCATGGAACGTCATCAGCTAATCGGTTTAGTCAGTGCCGGCGCAGCCGTAGTCCTACTTGCTACTAGCTAACTCAGTTGAGCCAAAAACAGTGGCGCCCACTCTGCGAAAGAATGGACGCCACCGTCGCGTGGGGTATTTGGAATTTAGTAAAGCGCTAGCACTGAAGTTTTAGGCTTCACGCCTTGCTTGACAATTTTGGTCTTGATCGTGATCGATGACTTAGAAACACCCAGTTGGACTAAGTACGCCTTCAAAACATTTGCACGCTTCATGGCCAATGCTTTAACAGCCTTATCGGAAACGCCGGGCAGCTTACCTGCAGAGCCAGTGATGGTGTATTCGGCTGATTTTCCAGCTGCAGTCACCGATGCCTTCAAGTTCTTCTTGGACGCACTAGTCAAAATGCTGGTTCCAACTGAGAACGTGATCGGCTTACTTGTGTAAGTTTTACTATCTCCGGCATCAACAGTTGGTGGTGTCGTATCAGCGGGATCAACAGTTGGTGGTGTCGTAGCAGCGGCATCAACAGTTACAACAGCTGCATTTGAAGTTACCGATGCAGGGGTGTCTGAGTTATGGGTATTGGTAACTTCAACAGTGTAGGAGCCAGCATCACTTGTTACCAAGCTTGGAATTGAAAGCGTTGCTGCAGTCTTACCTGATAGATTTGAGCCATCCTTTTTCCATTGGTAGCTAAGAGTTCCACCATCAGATGCACTTGCTGTCACGGACAGTGAAAGTGAATCACCTTCGGTTTTTGAAGCACCTGCAGGTTGAGATGAGATGGTCGGCGTTGCGGAATCCAATGGGCGAGCACCTTGCCATCGAATTGCAAAACTGGAGCTCTGGGATGCAGTGTATATGTCTGGAACAACAAAAGCGATCGCGTCACCGGGATTTAGTGCTGCGTTGCCCTCAACAAATGTCTTAGTTAGGACGGTGCTAGATGGAACGCTTGTTCCGCTGCTTGTTGGGGTTAGGTAGTCTCCTACCGTAATCCACGCTTTCCAGGTAAAGAGGTGTGAATCCGCTGTACAACCGGTTCCAAAAGTAAGCTCCAAGGTGTCTCCAAAATTTGCAGTTACATTTGTATCGGCTGCGCATGAAACTGAGACGTTAACTGTTGCTGGGGCTGCTTGCGCTGATGTTGCACCAAGAGCTCCAGTAGTTGCAACTAGGCCCGCAACTAGAACACTTGAAATGGCTGATTTTAGAGGCCTATGCTTTTTCACTACGGGACATATCTCCATGGTTTTCTCCTTGTATTCATGGACCACGGGCGACCCCGCAGGCTTTTTCTCAAGAGAACTCTATCATCCCTGTTGTCTAAATGAATCGACCTAGTGCTAGATATTGCAGCTGGCGTTATGGTGCATAGGTCCTGCAAGGCAACTTCTTGATCTGCAACCCATAGACTCGAAGTCTTATGTCCGCCATCCTGCTTGCCTTTGCTTGCGCGCTTTCGTATGGCTTTGGCGACTACTTTGGTGGGCTTGCGACTCGAACAAGTCCGCTATTCAAAGTCTTGCCGATCACAGTTGGAACGGGACTTGCTTCCCTACTTGTTGCAGCACCACTTTTGGGAGCTGACTTTAGTCGCGAGGCAATAATTGCTGGCTTGTTTGCGGGAACTTCTGGTGTTGTCGGATACATTTTCGTTTTGAAATCTCTCGGACTTGGTCCAATGGGGGCAGTTGCTCCAATTACGGCTCTGGTTGCTGTGATTATTCCGTTTAGCGTTGGGCTATTTCGAGGTGAACGTTTAACCGTAACGGGATCCGTGGGTGCATTGTTAGCAATGGCATCGATTGTTTTAGTAAGTCGCTCAACCATTGACGCTACTCACCCACTCACTCGAACAGCAGCAGTCTTTGCCGTTCTTGGTGGAATCGGATTTGCTGGATTCTTATTAAGTGTTGGAAGCGCTCCGATAGGTTCCGGGCTATCACCAGTTATTGCGGCCCGGTCCGTAACTATGGTTATTTTCTGTGTTACTGCTTTAGTGCTTTGGAAATCAATGACTGGCAGTCCAGTAGACACCAAGCGCGCTATGGCTTCAGGCGCATTAGACGTCTGGGGTGGCACGGCATTTATGCTCGCTGCACAGCGTGGTCAGCTAGTGATTATCTCTGTGATCGCCGCCCTCTACCCGGCAATTACCGTGCTATTGGCACGCATATTCCTGAAGGAACGCCTGGAACGCCACCAAGTGATTGGGCTTTATGGCGCTGGCCTTGCCATAGTACTGCTGACGGTTTCCTAGTAAATTAGTGAGAAATCACCAATTTTGGTGTTTGCAGATTGGATCCAATCGGTGATAAATTGGATCCAATTCCAAAGATAGGAAAACCAATGGCCGCGCCACAACATCCCTTTGATCTCTATGCGATCGACACCTTGTTTAACGATGAGCAGCTCGCGATGCGCGATTCAGTTCGTAAATTCGTCGATGACCGAGTTAAGCCATATGTTGGGCAGTGGTTTGAAGATGGCGACTTCCCAGCCCGTGAATTGGCAAAAGAAATTGGCCAAATGGGTATGTTCGGCATGCACCTTGAGGGTTACGGCTGTGCTGGCACAGATGCGACTTCCTATGGTCTGGCTTGTCTTGAACTTGAAGCCGGTGACTCAGGACTTCGCTCATTCGTTTCTGTGCAGGGTTCTCTTGCGATGTTCGCAATTTGGAAGTTTGGCTCAGAAGAACAAAAGCAAGAATGGTTGCCACGAATGGCAGCTGGCGAAGCGCTTGGTTGCTTTGGCCTAACTGAAGCTGATGCTGGATCTAACCCAAGTGAAATGCGCACGAACGCCAAGCGCGATGGTGACGACTGGCTTCTAAACGGTTCAAAGATGTGGATCACAAATGGAAACATTGCAGATGTTGCAATCGTTTGGGCACACACGGACAACGGCATCGAAGGCTTTGTGGTTCCAACAAACACTCCAGGCTTCAAGGCCAACTTAGTGAAGCACAAGATGTCTCTTCGTGCCTCCATCACCAGCGAATTAGTGTTTGAGAATGTTCGCCTTCCAGCCTCTGCAGTGCTACCGGAAGTACAGACACTTCGTGGCCCACTTTCCTGCTTATCTGAAGCTCGCTTTGGAATCTTGTTCGGTGTTGTTGGCGCTGCTCGCGATTGTCTTGAAACGGCAATTGACTACCAATTGAACCGTCACCAGTTCAACCGTCCACTTGCCGCCTTCCAGTTGTCTCAGCAAAAACTTGCTGACATGGCAATTGCTACTGGTAACGGAATGTTGCTAGCTGCTCACCTTGGCAAGCAAAAGGATCAGCACCTACTTCGCCCAGAACAGGTCAGCATTGGCAAGAAGAACAATGTGCGCATGGCTCTTGAAGTTGCCCGCGAATCCCGTTCCATGCTTGGTGGCTCTGGTATCACTTTGGAATACCCAATCATTCGCCACATGAATAACTTAGAAAGCGTTTACACCTACGAAGGTACAAACGAAATCCACACTTTGGTTGTTGGTCAGGCACTTACTGGCATTGCGGCTTACGCCGACTACAAGGCCTAGTTAGTCCAACAAAAAAGCCCCCGAGTGATCGAGGGCTTTTTTGTTTTGAAGATTCTAGATGCTAAGTCCAGCGCGTAATTTTGCGTCCTTGCTTAGTGAAATTTCCAGTTATGGAAACAATTACGTCATAAATCCACCAAAGACCAATACCACCAAATGTGAACAAGAACAGTAACCCAGTTCCAATCTTGCCAACGTAAAAGCGATGAACGGTAGGTAGCAGAATCAAGAACGGAACCACAGGCAGAATTGTTTTATCGCTGACTTCTGAATTCGATCCGTTTGCTACCTCGGAATAATTAACCGGTGGGGCTGGTGGGGGCGTAAAGCCGGTATTACTGTCTGACATTTTGCTCCTTAACTAGAAGTTGGTTTCTTCGTTAGAGCCTTATCAATGCCCCAATACATTCCGGCCACAATAATCGAAGCAAACAGAATTCCCATCACAAAGATCAAAACGCTGGCGTACCCGAATGAAACAACATCAAAGAAGTCATACGGATACTTGCCGATTATTGC
>CANLIF010000113.1 GCA_947491175.1 Actinomycetota bacterium | reverse complement strand
GTTACTAATGCTCAACTCGAAGTTGTCACCGAAGGGCTAAACATTGTTATCACAGCTCCGGCAGAACGACTCGAAGCAATGGATCCGTTTGTTATCAACATGCATACCGAATCAGGACTCCTACCTGAAATTCCAAATGGCATTTCACTAGAAGCGGCTGAAGAGCAACTTTTTAACTACATTTCAACTCACATTCCCGAAGCCAGCAAGACTCCGTTGGCAGGATCAAGCGTCCACGTTGATCGCATATTTTTGCAGCGAGATATGCCAAGAGTTGATTCTTATCTGCACTATCGAATCATTGATGTTTCAAGCATTAAAGAACTAGCACGCCGTTGGTATCCCCGCGCCTACTTTGCCAGTCCAACCAAGACTGGAAATCATCGAGCACTCGGCGATATCTTGGATTCTATTAACGAACTGAAGTACTACCGCGAAGCGATCTTTGTCGAGCTTCCTGGTCCGGATACTTCAAAGGCCAAAGAGATTGCAGCCAAGCACGCATCAAATTAGCCCAACTGAACTTCCCTCAATAGAATAGGGAACGTTCGCTCCAGAGAAATCTGTTGCAACATGGTGGGTGTAGCTCAGCTGGTAGAGCACCTGGTTGTGGTCCAGGACGTCGCGGGTTCAAGTCCCGTCACTCACCCCAAGATTGCAAATCCGCTGACGGCCTGCTGAGCGTAAGCGGCAGGACGTCGCGGGTTCAAGTCCCGTCACTCACCCCAAGTTTTTTAAGGCGCAGGCGAATATTTCGTGGCTGAATCTTCGCGGGTAAATCCATAAAGTGTTAGCCCGAATTCACGCGCTGTTTCGACCGCTAACGAAGTCGGCGCTGAAACTGCAACAACCGCAGAAATTCTGGCTGAAATAGCCTTTTGAATAATCTCAAACCCACCACGACCAGAGATAGCCAAGGCATACCCATCAAGTGGCAGTAAGTCATTCATTAAGGCATGTCCGATTACTTTATCGACAGCGTTGTGTCTGCCCACATCTTCTCTGACAACAACCAGGTTTCCTTGCGGATCAAAAAGTCCGGCAGCGTGCAATCCACCAGTTTTATCAAAAATCTTTTGCTTAGGTCGCATCAGTTCCGGCAGCTTTAGTAATTCTGATTCAGAAATTCCAGGTGCACTCACATTAGAACAACCGCGAGTTCGTAAGTCATCAATGTGAGTAGATCCACAAACACCGCAGGCGCTGGAAATTGTAAAGCGACGCTCCAGAGTTCGCGTTACAGCTGGCGCATCTAAAGCCACGCGAGCTACGATCACATTTTCTTGTTCGCGAGGTGTCAGTTCTTTATCTTTGCAAGTCGTGATACCAATCAAATCGTCCCGAGTTCGCAATAAACCTTCAGTCCAAAGAAATCCCGCTCCCAATTCAATGTCATCCCCAGGAGTTCGCATCGTTATTGCCAATTGCTGCAAGCCTGCTCCACCATCAATTCGAATTTCTAGTGGCTCTTCTCCAACAACATGGTCACTCACACTGGCGTTGGATTTTGTTTTTAGAACTTGAATCCGCTGAGTAGGGCTAATGGGCTCTTGGCTAGTCAACGACTTGCCATTCTGCTACCGCGCTTGAAACCGCCTCGATCAACTTGCGCACCTCATCAGGCTTTAAGGATTCTTTTCCTGCGGCGTATCCGATTAGAAAAGTTGTAAGCGGAGCGGACTTTCGCTCAACGCCGTGGGCAACTTCGCGCGTTAAATCCAATAATTCAGAAGTCAACACATCATGTGAATCGACGTTAAGCAAGGTTGCTACCCGAGCCATCCACATTTGAGTTATCTGATCCACTGCATCACTTCCCTTAACTGCCTTAGCAACATCCTGCCACGTATCAAAGTCAACTACTTGATTCGGATTCACCGTTACTCCAACCATGTTTAAAGCTGAAAGTAGCCGAAGTGGGGACTGATTAACTCCTTGAGTTGGTCCGAGTAATTCCCGCAACAACTCGGTTCGAACGCAGGCGCATAGTGGCTGTCCATTGCCATCAGTTCGGATAGCCCAAGCCCCGTCGTTTCCCTGCGCAGCTGAAACAATTTTTGTTACCGTTTCATTGGTTAAAGTTTGATCTGCCGCCGAGACGAATACGTATTCCGTGGAAATGCTGGCTAGTCCTGACCAAATTCCAGCCGCCGGTCCCCCACCTGGATTTAAGTCAGGAACCCAAGTCACTAATTGATTGCTTTCGGCATCTATCTCGCGCGGTGAGCCAACAATGAAAACTTTTCCTTGGCAAGACTTGATCACATCCGCAATTAAGGCTTTGCCACTTAGGCCTAATGGGAGCAAGGCCTTATCTAAGCCACCCATACGGGTTGCATTACCACCGGCAACAACTATCGAATCGGGCATAGGTATGTTAACGGCACTCATAGTTCTAAAGCATGACACGAGTTCGGTAGATTGTGTCTATGTCAGCGGAGATTAATCACAATGTGGAATGGGACTTAGCAGTATCGCTAAGTTTTGAATCCGCTGCAGCAAAGCCCACTGCCCAGTTGCCGATTGCGCAAGCCATAAATTTTGTCCTAGCTCAGGACTTAGCTGCGCAAATCGATCTGCCACCAGCACACACCGCCATGATGGATGGTTACGCCGTGTTTGGGCAAGGTCCATGGCGAATCGTTGGTGAACTTCATGCTGGAGGTTTTTTGCCATACCTGGAAACTGGTTCTGCGTTAAAGGTAAGCACTGGTGCGCATTTACCTCCCCATGCATCTTTTGTAATTCCACAAGAACTTGCAACGCTATTTGACGGTGATGTGGCTAGTAAGAGTTCGTTCACAGCTGGCCAACACATCCGCCAGCCCGGCGATGAAGCTCTCGCTGGCGAAAGTATTGCCGCAGCCGGAAACATTCTCACGCCGGCGATTGCCGGCTTGGCCGCAAGTTCAGGTATCGATGAAGTTCTGGTTCATCAATCTCCAACGGTGTCGATCGTTGTAACCGGAAGTGAACTAACTTCGTCAGGCACACCTGGTCTGGGGCAAATTCGCGATTCTCTTTCGGTGCAAGTCACACCATGGGCGCAATACCTGGGCGCAGTTGTTAACTCAAGTATTAGTTGTGGTGACGATTTGAATGACCTGCGAGAAGCGATCAAAACTGCTGACAGTGACTTAGTAATCGTCACAGGTGGAAGTTCATTTGGTGAGCGAGATTACCTGCGACCTGCCCTAGAGCAACTAGGCGCTGTTTATGTTGTTAGCGAAATTTTGATGCGCCCTGGACACCCATCACTTTTAGCTAAACTTCCAGATGGAAAACTGGTTGCAGGTTTGCCAGGTAATCCCCTGGCTGCTCTCGTAACTTTTATGACCATAGTTGCACCGGCATTGCGTGGATTTTCTGGGCAAAGGGAATACCGAATGGCAAAAGTGCCACTAGTTAAGGAGTTTTCTTGTGACCGCACTCGAGTAGTTCCAATCGTTTTGTCATCAGGTACTGCCGAACTGACTGAATTTCGGGGCTCGGCAATGTTACGCGGACTCTCCCTTGCCGATGGGCTCGGAGTGATTTCACCTGGTGATAATCCTGCAGGGACCTTAATTCGAATTCTGCCACTACCTTGGCGAGTTAACTAAGCGTTAGCCTTAGCGCGAAGTTCGTCAACGACTTTATTCATAGTCTCACTAAAAGCATCGCGATTACCTGTGACATGTTTGTAAAAATCTGATCTCATTGTTGGTGTCCAAAACTTTACAAGATGCTCAGAAATTCGCTGGTAAGTTTCTTCGTGAACTGGGATGTTATTTTCGATGTCGTGCGCCATTCGACTCAGGATTGAAATGTCCACAACTAAGCCTTTGTCAGAACAGATTCGAGCGTGTTAGTTGGTGCGGCACTCGAATCTGCTGGGCGAATCTCAACAGCAGTGACTTTGAACTCTGGACAGTTTGTTGCCCAATCTGAAAATTCAGTAGTGATCACATTTGCGCCACTGGATGGATGGTGGAAAGTGGTGTGAACCACTCCAGCCGGAACTCGCTCGCTTACTTCGGCAGTCAAAATTGTTTCGCCAATTCGACTTGATACTGCGATCCTTTGACCATTTACAATTCCACGCATTGCTGCGTCCGACTCGTGAATTTCCAAAACATCTTCGGGATGCCAAGTTACATTCGCTGTTCTACGAGTTTGGGCGCCAACGTTGTACTGGCTCAAGATTCGGCCAGTAGTTAATAGCAGTGGGAATTTTCGATTTGAGCGTTCTTCAGTTGGAACAAATGGTGTCTCCATAAATTGTCCCTG
>CANLIF010000112.1 GCA_947491175.1 Actinomycetota bacterium | reverse complement strand
ATTACGCCGAACCGTTGCCAGTTTTGGTGATCGCAGATCTGTTGGGTGTGCCAAGGGAGATGTCAGATGACTTGCGTCGTTGGTCGCAGGACATCGTGAAGATGTATGAGTACGGAAGAACGAGAGAACAAGAACTTGCCGCTCAAAAAGCTGGCCTGGAATTTAGTTCCTACATAGCGGACCTGGCTGCAAAGCGAAAAGTTGATCCGCAACAGGACTTGATTACTGCTCTAGTTGAAGTCGAAGAGCAAGGTGAAAAACTTAACGAGCATGAACTAATTGCAATGTGTGTTTTGCTCCTAAATGCTGGTCATGAAGCATCAGTAAATGGTTTTGGAAATGGCATGGTTGCTATGTTTCGACATCAAGACCAACTAGAATTAATGAAAAGCACTCCTCGAGAACTGACTGAAACCGCATTGGAAGAAATGATGCGGTTTGATTCACCGCTTCATATGTTTGAACGAACCGCAGTCAGTGAAACCGTAATTGGGCACACCACAGTTCTGGAGGGGCAAAGAGTAGTTGCCATGCTGGGTTCGGCAAATCGTGATGAAGAAGTATTTGAAGATACCGATCGTTTCGACATAACGCGGAAGCACAATCCACACATTGCGTTTGGAGCTGGAATACATTTCTGTATTGGTGCGCCATTAGCAAGACTTGAAATGCAAAATTCGCTGCCAATGCTGTTCGAGCGATTTCCAAATTTACAACTTGCGGGCACTCCAGTACAGCGCCCAACTTTTGTTTTGCGCGGCTGGGAAACTATTCCCACCAAAAACAGTTAGTTATTCCAAAGCAGATTTCATAGCGGCAAATTTAGCTTGTGACTCTGCGACCTCGGATTCGCCAGTTGATCCAGCAACGATTCCGCAACCCGCAAACAGTCGCAAGGTTTTGCGATCTTCGGTCTCAATCAGAGCGCAACGCAACGCAATTCCAAATTCACCGTCACCATTAGCGGCCAACCAACCAACAGGTGCCGAGTAGCGACCACGATTCATGCCTTCAAGTTCTCTAATGACGTGACTGGCTCGCTCAGTTGGAGTTCCACATACAGCGGCGGTTGGATGCAACGACGCAGCAAGGGCAAGCGCAGGAGCTGCATCGACAAGTTCGCCAGTTACATCCGTTGCTAAGTGCTGAACATTTGCAAGTCGCAAAATAAATGGTCGATTTGGAACGTTTAAATCGGTGCAATGCGTTGCAAGTGCGGCTGCAACTGACTCGACTGCGTAAACATGCTCTTCTTGGTCTTTATCAGAGTCGAGTAACTCAGCGGCAAGTTGTCCATCTCGATCAGTGTCACGACTTCGACGCATAGTTCCAGCAAGAACTCGGCTTGTGACATGTTCACCGTCACGTCGGATTAAAAGTTCCGGGGTAGCGCCAACAAGTCCGTCAACACAAAATGTCCAGCATTCTGGAAAAGATTCATTCAATCGAATCAAAAGTGCACCAATGTGGATGGGTTGATCAAGTTGAGCCACGATGTCTCGTGCCAAGACGACTTTGTCGAGTTCACCAGAATTGATCCGCGCAACGGCAGTATCTACTGCTAACTGCCATTCTGATACTGGTCGAGAGCCGGGCAACCAAGTGACGTTATTTATACCCTGTGCCACAACACGTGGCCGATTGATTTCACTAATGACTCCGGCAAGATGTGAATCAGAAATCGTAACGTTGCTAGTAATCGTTAACCGTGTGCCATTTTGGTTTCGAGTGACTGCTACTTCTGGAATTACTAAAACAGAGGCTCCAGGATCTTTATCAAATGCAAATGACGCAAAGGCAATTGGTTCATTTCCAGTTGAACTCGAACACTGTTGGGACCACCAACGTTGCGCGCGACTGAAGCGTTCTGGGCCATTGAATGAACTGCGGGCAACCTCACCCCAGCCAACGATTCCAATTTGATTGTTAGCCAATCCGTTAATCCAAGCCAACCCACCTTCTGCCGGCAAAAGTGATAGCAGATTTGGGATGTCAGGTAACTCTACTGTTCGGACGAACAAGTTTGAGTCTCGATCCGCGGCTAATGAAGTCATAATCTGATAAGCCTACGGCGTCTTTTACTTCTCGGCATAGGCATGTGGCTTACGTAGACTTAAGGTGTGACCGAGTTAACTCCTACGCTGCTAAGTCCAGGAGCGAGAAGACTTTTTCAAAATTTAGTTGGCCCCCCCACTTTTGATGTCTTTGCCTTGAGTGTTGCTTCTTTAGTTTTTTCACTGGGGAGATTTACGGTTTACGCGGCTGATAATAGCGAATTTATTGTTTACATTGCCTGTGCAGTCGCAATCTCACAAAGCTTAGTAACCGTTTTACTATTCATTTTGGGTAGAACGATATTGCTCGTTGCTAGCAAAAAATTGTGGTTGATCCTGACAGTGGCCTTGATACTGCTGGCAAACGTCTTCGGAACAATATTGTTTGAATCAATTCTTAAAAGTTGGAACTTTGAGCCAATTGCACAATCAATATTTCAAAGAGCAATCAGCTTGTTGTTCACGACATTCATTTACTTGGGATTTGGCTTGGTCCGTAAAGTTTTAGATGGAAATTTCATGCAAGTTAATTTGGCCAAAGGATTGATCGAGAACTTGTCTTCTCAACAGCTGGAATTGACCCAAGAAATACGAGAATCAAGGACTTATTCAATTCGGGAAATCGCGTTAGAAATTCAATCAACAATTGGAACTTTAGATGACTTCGCCACGACAGAATCACCTAATCAAGACCTTGCTAGGGAAATTGATAAGTTACAAATTAGCTTGAAAGAAATTGAAGTCCGATCAAATCAAATTGCGAATCAATTTCCTGGCACTGTTCAAATGCCAAAGATTTATTCAAAAGTTAGGTATTCAGCGGCTATGATTATCTCGGCCAGCACCAAACCAAATGAGACACTCCCGGTAATTATTTCAGTCGTAGCATTTTTTGGTTTCGGTAGTTGGCTTAGTTTCTTCATGGACGAACTTCATGCCGCTTTTTGGGCCACAATATTGAGCGCATTAAGTTATGGAATTTTTTTCGTACATCAAAAATATGTTGTAACGAAGTTGCAAGCAAAATCATTGTTCATTCGCATCCTGGTATTTGAAATACTTGTTACCACTTACCTATTCCTCTGGTTGCTGATACTAGGTTTCTTTGCAGGTGATAACCCTGCCTCTTATGGAGCCGCTCTTGCTTACACAGCCATCCCATTCATCTTTTTTAATGGTGGTGCAGTTTTAGGTGGTGTCATTATTTCGTCACAGGAGCAACGGGAACAACTTACCGAGCAAGCGTTTTCATTAAGAAAAGACTTGGCAGAGCTTGAGCACATTCGTAATGCCGAAGACAAAGTTTGGAAGTCTCTTTTTGCTTGCGATATTGCGCTATCCCCGACAAGTGCAAGTGTGATTTTGCGTGATGCAACTATGACTAAAGAACCTAACCGGGTTGCGTTAGCGGTTAAAAATGCAAATACGCTCTGGAATTCATTGCTAGTCAAGATTTCTAATGTGACTTAGATGCCTTGAAATGCACACCCTATAAAAGATGGCAGACTAGAGGCATGTCTCGCGCCTACTTAAACAAAGAGCCGCACGAAGTGGCTGCTATGTTCGATGCAGTCGCGAAAAAATATGACATTACAAATGATGTACTTAGTTTGGGTCAAACTCGCAACTGGCGAAAAGCAGTAGTTGCTGCAGTTACTCCAACTGTTGGTGAAGAGATTCTAGATTTAGCTGCAGGCACTGGGACCAGCACACAGCCGTTCTATGAAGCTGGCGCAAATCCAACCGCGTGCGATTTCAGTGCTGGGATGATCGAAGTAGGGCGCAAGCAGTATCCCCATCTGACTTTCGTTCAAGGCGATGCTATGAATCTGCCATTTGCAGATTCAACTTTTGACGCAGTCACAATTTCATTTGGATTGCGCAATGTTCAGGATCCAAAAAAGGCTTTGGCGGAAATGTTCAGAGTTACCAAGCCGGGCGGCCGTCTTGTGGTTTGCGAATTTAGCCACCCGACGTGGTCACCATTTCGCACGGTTTATATGGAATACCTGATGAAGGCGCTCCCTGCTGTGGCAAACAAGATGTCCAGCAATCCCGATGCCTATGTTTACTTAGCTGAGTCAATCCGAGCTTGGCCAAATCAGGCTGAACTCAGTGAAGTTATTTTGGCTTCAGGCTGGAAAACCTGCGAATATCGTGACCTGACTGCGGGAATAGTTGCTCTGCACAGGGCAACTAAATAGGAATAGTTGCTCT
>CANLIF010000111.1 GCA_947491175.1 Actinomycetota bacterium | reverse complement strand
AGCCAGGCCGGAATTGCTGCGCCTAGTGATACCGCGCCACCAATTGAAAGATCGAATTCACCGGCAGACAGCGCAAAAACTAAACCAAGAGTCAGCAACACCGTTGCAGCTTTTTGATTTGCAATAGAGGTTACGTTTTGCCAAGTTGGGAAAACTTCAGGTAACAACAAACTAAACACAACGAAAAGCACCAACCACGCAACCAAAATGGCATAAGCCTGGATTCGGTAGCTTGTTGATACTGCAGCGCTGGTGTTGTCCTTGCTGCCTTTACGACGAATACTTAACCGACGTAACGAAACGGTCTGCGACACGTAATCTCCCTATTTCCCTCGGATTAGATCATCCCAAAAATCCACTTCCGATGAGTGTAAGTCTGTGGTAAAAATTGCCAAAATGTAGGGTTTTTGGCGAACTTTGTATACAACGTTCCGATAACAGGATTTTGCCAAAAGCCCAATTAATTCGGACTTATCGCCCGTTTCTGCCACTTTTGTGGTCTCACAAGCCCATTTGCGCAGATGGTTATGACCAGTCAAAAAGGGTCATTGTTAGGATTTTGTATACTAAGTGAGAAAATTTCCATTAGTTTAGCCATATATTCCAATCCCAAAGTCCATTAGATTGACCACATACACATCCCAAATCAGGAGGACCCGTGAAGGTATCAGTAGTTCAGAGTGGCAACTGCACCCAGGACGTTTCCGAGAATGTTGCAATGTTGCTCGAACTCTCGGAGCAGGCTGCCAGCACTAATCCGGACTTAATCCTCTTGCCAGAGCTAGCTACCACTCCGTACTTCGCTGCCGGAGACAAGAGCCCAAAGTATCGCGACTGGGCCGAACCAGTAGTTGGTGGCGCGTCTACCGCAGCATTTGCAAAGTTCGCTAAAGATCACAACACGGCACTTGGTTTTGGCATGTATGAATTAGATAATGACGTTCGTTACAACTCACTAGTGATTTTGAATCGCAACGGTGAAGTTGTGCAAGGAAAAACTCATAATGGAAAAACATTTCCAGCATTTAGAAAACTCACTGCGCCATCAGTACACATGCCGACTTTGGATGTGCACGAAGATGAATACTGCACTGCTGGACCTGGACCAATGAATTTCGATGTCGATGGCGTATCTTGTGGCGCATTGATTTGCTATGACCGCGCATTCTCTGAGCCATGGATGGCTACCCGAGCAATGGGCGCAGACGTAGTTTTACTCGCAGTTTCTTCGCTGGGCTGGCGCGAATCTTTGTTCATTAATGACTTGCGCCTTCGCGCTATGGAGATGGGCGTTTTTGTTATCGCCTCAAATCGCTCTGGTGAGGAAACCTGTGGCGGAAAAACTCATGACTTCTTCGGACGTTCTTGTGTCATTGCGCCAACTGGTGAAGTGCTTGCTGAAGCTGGTGGGCATAACTATCCCGAAATCATCCATGCCGAACTCGATATGTCGCTTCTCGCTCAGGCTCGCAAAGATTGGCCAGTTTGGAACGACCGCCGACCAGAAATCTATTCTTGGATGTACAAGTAAATTCAAGGCAAGTTTGTTACTTAATAATTCCTTTAGCGCGCAAGTCAGCTAACTTCGCTGCGTCATAACCAAGCAATTCTCCATACACTTCGTCAGTGTGCTCACCATGGGCTGGTCCACTCCAGCGAATTGACGGCTTGGTATCTGAGAAGAACGGGAAGATGTTCTGCATTGGGAATTCGCCAACACCAGGAACATCCACATTGATAATCGACTCCCGCGCTTGAATGTGCGGATCCGCAATCATGTCCTTGGCGGTGTATACCAAACCATGCGGAACTTCCTCTTCGATCAAATGGTTGATCAAATCTTTCATTTCCCAAGTCCGACTCCAGTCGGCAATCATGGCATCTAATTCTGCGGTGTTGTCGCCGCGTGCGATGTGAGTTGCATACTTCGGATCATCCGAAAGTTCAGGGCGACCCATAGCGTGGACAAGACGCTTAAACACGGTGTCCATGTTCGCTGCGATCAAAAGCATTTCGCCGGACTTAGTTGGATAAACGTTGCTTGGAGTAATTTTTGGTAGCACTGAGCCGGTACGTTCGCGCTGGTATCCACCAATCGCCCATTCTGGAATCAAGGATTCCATGTAAGCCATTACTGATTCATAAATCGAAGCATCGATGACTTGACCCTTGCCAGTTTTTTCTTTGGAGTGAAGTGCAGCCAATGCGCCAAGGGTTGCAAACGTTGCTGCCAAGGAATCACCAAGAGAAATTCCAGCGCGAGCTGGCATGCGATCTGGTTCACCAATTACATAGCGAAGGCCACCCATGGCTTCGCCTACTGAGGCATAACCTGGTCGCGGTGCGTAAGGTCCGGTTTGTCCGTAGCCACTAACCCGAATCAGAATCAGACCTGGATTAATTTTGGACAACACGTCATATCCAAGTCCCCAGCGCTCAAGAGTTCCTGGTCGGAAATTTTCCAAAAGCATGTCGGACTGTTCAACTAGCTCTTTCACGATCTGTTGGCCTTCAGGCGTGCGCAAATCTGCAGTTACACATTTCTTGTTACGAGCAGCAATTGGCCACCAAAGTGACTTGCCATGAGATTTCTCTTGACCCCAATCGCGCAGTGGATCGCCCCGCTTTGGGTCTTCAATTTTGATAACTTCCGCGCCGTAGTCTCCCATTAGCTGGCCACAGTATGGGCCGGCAAGTAATTGACCTAGTTCAACAAGTCGTAGGTCACTTAGTGGTCCAGTCACGGTTCATCCTTTTTGATCGGGTGCTCTATTTGTATACAAAATTTAACCTATTCGCCACCAGATTTCTAAAAAACCCGATAAATCTAGGGATTCATATCCAAATTCAGGTGGACTTGTATACGATCTCGTACGAGAATAGGCCTATGACCGCCACAATACCCACCCCTCGTAGCGATATTTCCATCATTGAAGTCTCCCCAAGAGATGGACTTCAGAACGAAAAAATTCCACTTTCGGTTGAGCAAAGAATCGATTTGATCACTCAACTGGGCAATGCCGGGGCCAAACGAATTGAAGCTGTGGCATTTGTGCACCCAACTCGAGTGCCTCAGATGGCAAATGCCGAAGAAGTTATGGCTGGCCTGCCGCGCGATAACGGGGCTTCCTACTCAGGTCTGATCCTAAATCGCAAGGGCTTAGATCGTGCTCTAGATAGCAAGGTCGATGAGGTTCATTTGGTTATTCCAGGCACTGACGAGATGAGTCTGGCAAATCAAAATGTCACAGTCGCCGAAATGCTAGTTCTAGCTAAAGAAGTTTCCGATGTTTGTAAGGAAGAAAATATTCCGTTAACCATGACCGTTGCGGTTGCATTTGGTTGCCCATTTGCCGGCGAAGTTTCAACTGACCAAGTTGCTCGAGTTCTTGATGGCATGGTTGGACTTCATCTTGCGGAAGTTGGATTGGCTGACACCATCGGCGTCGGTGTGCCTTGGCAGATTCGCGCCTTGACTGGCGCCGTACGCGAACGCTTTGCAACCGAACCAATTCGCCTGCACCTTCACAACACTCGTAACAATGGTTATGCGAATGCCCTTGCTGGCCTCGAAGCGGGAGTTGTTGGCTTTGACAGCAGCGTCGGTGGCTTTGGTGGCTGCCCATTCGCGCCAAATGCAACTGGCAACATTGCTACCGAGGATTTGAACTATATGTTTGAGCGCTCTGGTGTTGTCACAGGCCTAAATCATGATGCGCTGGTCAATACGGCATCATGGTTATCTACAGCCCTTGAAAAAACTGCGCCTGCATTAGTGGGTCGCGCCGGACAATTCCCAGCTAAGGACAAAGCATGACAAACATTGCAATCGTTTATTACTCCGCAACCGGAAACATTGCTGCAATGGCTAATGCCATTGGTGAAGGAGCCGCAAGTGTTGGTGCCGAAGTGCGGGTACGTCAGGTAGCCGAAACTGCGCCTGCTGAGGCAATTGCCAGTAACCCAAAGTGGCAAGCGCACTTTGATGCGATGGCTAATGAGCCACTTGCAACTCTTGATGACTTGGAATGGGCAGATGGCATTGCGCTAGGCAGTCCTACTCGCTTTGGTGGACCAGCATCACAGTTGAAGTCATTCTTGGACACCACTGGTGGACTTTGGTTTAAGGGCGCACTTGTAAACACAGTTGGAACTGCATTCACAACCGCATCCACCGCACATGGCGGTCTTGAGTCCACAACTCTGGCCATCAACAATCACTTTTATCACTGGGGTTCATTGATCATGCCGCTTGGTTATGGCGACGAACACGT
>CANLIF010000110.1 GCA_947491175.1 Actinomycetota bacterium | reverse complement strand
TAGAACTATGGTCTAGAGATGATTCCGGACCCACCTGCAAGGTGAGTATCAAGTGCTTCGTTAGCTAGAGCGTCGGCATGCTTATTGTCTTCGCGTGGAATCCAGGTGTAAGTCACGTTTCCGTAAGGCAAAATCTCACGGGCTTCGAGTGCGAGCTTTTGCATGTCTGGACTTTTGATTTTCCAGCGCCCTGACATTTGCTCAACTACTAACTTGCTATCCATTCGAACTTCAACCAGGGCTTGCGAATCAAGTTGCGCAATCGCGCTAAGTCCCGCAACCAAACCGCTGTATTCAGCCACGTTGTTAGTTGCATGGCCCAAAACCGCTGCGCGCTCGGCAACGACTTCCCCAGTGTTGGCATTTCTAATAACAGTTCCGTATGACGCATGTCCTGGATTTCCTCTGGATGCACCATCGGCTTCCATTACAAAATGCGTCACAGACCTGACTCCGCAGTGCGAACTAAAATTCGGCGACACTGATCGCAGCGTGCAATTGCATCGGCTGACATCTTGCGGATTTGATCAATTTCTTGCGGGTCAATTGTGATGTGGCAGCCTTGGCAAGAACCGCGGTGAATCAAAGCTGCGCCTACGCCGCCTTGATCGGCGCGAATCTTGTCGTAAAGCGTGATTAAATCTGCGGGCAAACCATTTGCAATTTCAGTGCGCTGATTCGTTAGCGAATTGACTTCAAAATCAATATCTGTGAACAAGTCGTCTCGGGTTTGGGCAAGAGTTGAGAGTTTTTCAGTGGTTTCAATTTCACTTGCTAATAAATCAGTCACCGCTTGCTGGGCATTTTCATGTGCCTCCATGATTTCAAGTTCAATGTCTTCAAGTTCGGCTTGCCGTTTGGCCAAAGTACCAATTTCATGCTGCAAACTTTCAAGTTCTTTAGGTGCTGAAACTGCGCCGGAATCTAACCGCTCTTGATCGCGCCGAGATCGCGATACAACTTGCTCTACATCTGACTCAGCTTTTAACTGATTTAGCTTTAAATCTGATGCCTCAGTTTGTGCTGCGACCAAACGCATCTTTATTGAACCCAGTTCAACTTCTAGGTCTTGGGCAGCAGAAATCTCTGGCAATCCAGCGCGCTTATGGGCCAGTTGCAGGAGTTTGGTGTCAAAGCCCTGCAAGTCCAGCAATGCTTGTTGCTGTTCAGGGCTTGCAGTAACGGCCATTTTTGCTCCCAGAGTTGAATAGTTAACCAACTATCAAGCCCAGACTACCCTGAAGCCTCAATTTGCCCGTACTGGTTAGGCGGCTTGTTCCCAGCGTTCGTGCCTGAAGTTGAAAGCTGTTGCAAGCATCTTGAAATCTGAATCATTGTGAACAATGACGATCTCCTCGTTGGTCAAAGCAAGTACTGCGATCATGCAATCAACGACGCTCTTTACTGTCTTACCCTGCCAAGAAAGCTGTCTGCGAATCTCGCCAGCGCTTCTAAAGTCATGAAGGGAATCAAATTCCAATGATGCAAAACTGTCAATAAATTCCTTTATTGCGCTGACTTCATGCTTACGGGCACCGGCGAGTAGTTCCATGGCCACTGGTTCACACATGAGTATTGAACTGCCTTGATTTGTAAGACTATCCATGCGTGCGTGAGTTTTAGGGTCCCCTCTCAGGATGTTCACCCAAACACTTGTATCAACGAGGTATCGAATTACCATTTTTGAACTTCGTCGATAAAAATTCCATCCTCTGGGCCGTCCCAGCCGATACCAAAAATGCTGTCGATTAATTTCATCTGATCGGTCTCTTCAACTAATCTGCGCAAGGCCATTTCAACAGCGCTCTTTTTAGTTGGCAAGCTGAAGCGATTCATGACAATGGCGACTAATTCGTCATCCAAATCAATATTGGTTCTGCTCATACACATAGCATACACCTAACGTGTGTATTTTAGGTATGGGCAGAAAAATACCCCCTTGCGGGGGTATTTCTATTTCCGTGGGCGCTAAGGGACTCGAACCCCTGACCCTCTCGGTGTAAACGAGATGCTCTAGCCAACTGAGCTAAGCGCCCTACGTGCTTTCTTACCTTATCTAAGGATGGGAAAAGTTAGAAATCGAATGCGCGTGGGGTTTGGAGAAAAAAGTACCACAGCCGGTGAGTCTCGGGTCTACACCGGCCGTGGCAATTCAATTTCACACCTAGTTCGACAAGTCCGCATCTTTTAGCAAACTGCCCGAATTTATAGGGCTGCTAGCGCCTGCTTGTACTCATCGGTATTGCGGGCATCGCCTGGTCCATTAACTACTGACCAGCGCAAAATTCCTGCCTTGTCGATGACAAATGTGCCACGCATTGAAAAGCCGCGTGATTCAAAGAAGGATCCGTATGCCTTAGAAACTTCACCGTGTGGCCAGAAGTCGGAAAGTAGTGGGTAGTCCAAATTCTCTTGTTCGGCAAATGCCTTAAGAGAGGCAGAAGTATCGCAAGAGATTCCCAAAACCTGAACATCGTCGCTGACAAAAGCTGGGCGCTGATCCCGAATTTCGCAAAGCTCGCCAGTGCAAATGCCAGTGAAGGCCATTGAATAGAAAACTAGAACAACATTCTTGTTGCCACGGAAATCAGATAACTTCACATCTTCACCAAACTGATTTTGCAGGGTGAAATCTGGAACTTCTTGACCAACTTCTAACGACATTTTTTGCTCATTTCTTTTTTGGGTTTTGTTTTTGGAAATCGAAGTTTTTAGCGGCGAGATTTAGGCGCAACCAAGCGCGTCCCTTGCCATTCTGGCGCCGCATTTATGTGACTAGTTGCTTGCAATCCTGAAGTTGGCGCAGCATCTGCAATGTCTTCTGGCTCTACGTGTCCGGCGCGGCCTGGCTTTGGTGTCATGAGCCAAATAACTCCACTATCTGCAAGTGGGCCTAATGCATCTACGAGTGCATCAACTAAGTCACCGTCATCGTCGCGCCACCAAAGAAGCACTGCATCCACGACATCGTCGTAGGTGTCATCAACCAATTCAGCCACCGATGCAATCGCATCTGAGACCATCTGATCGCAATCGGTATCGAATCCGAGCTCTTGGACTACTAGTCCTTCGCCTAATCCAAACTTGCCAGCCAGCCCTGCTAGGGCGTCTTCTTGTGAACTCACAGTCATAGTCCACCCGAGTAATGCGCAAAAGGCAACTGCAATCACCGAATTACCAGAAATTCATTTATTGCCAGCAAGGACTCGAGTAACGCAATATCCAAGTCATCAGACACAATAGGAGGTGAAATAGCCGATCCAGAACAAGGCAGGTATCTAACTGTGGCCACCACACCAGATCGGGATTCGCTGATAGCTGGCGGCCTACCTACTCAGTACGTAGACGTTAATCCCGAAGAAACTCGGGAATGGATCGAGTCACTGGATGCCTTAATTGCAACCCATGGTGAACAACGTGCACGTCATATCATGTTGTCGCTATTGCGGCACTCCTCAGAGAAAAACGTCGGCGTCCCAAGTCTTCGCAGCACCGACTACATAAATACGATTTCGCCAGACCGCGAACCAGATTTTCCTGGCGATGAAACTATCGAGCGACGCATCCGCGCCTACATCAGATGGAATGCTGCGATGTTGGTACATCGCGCACAACGTCCAGGTATCGGCGTCGGTGGACACATTTCTACTTACGCATCAAGTGCCTCGCTTTACGAAGTTGGTTTCAATCACTTCTTCCGTGGGCCAGAACATGAAGGCAGTGGCGATCAAGTTTTCTTCCAGGGTCATGCCTCACCAGGAATGTATGCGCGAGCTTTTCTCGAAGGTCGCTTAAGCGCCGATCGCCTTGATGGCTTCCGCCAGGAGCTGTCAGCTGCGCCAAATGGTTTACCAAGTTACCCGCACCCTCGTTTGATGCCGGACTTCTGGCAGTTCCCTACGGTGTCGATGGGACTTGGTCCAATGAATGCGATTTACCAGGCTCGCTTTAACCGTTACCTGCACCATCGCGGAATCAAAGACACTTCCCAGCAACGTGTCTGGGCATTCTTGGGCGATGGCGAAATGGATGAGCCAGAGTCATTAGGCGCGATTGGTATCGCAGCGCGCGAAGAACTAGACAACTTAACTTTCGTAATCAACTGCAACTTGCAACGCCTCGATGGTCCAGTTCGCGGTAACGGAAAAATTATTCAAGAACTTGAATCACACTTCCGCGGTGCTGGCTGGAATGTCATCAAAGTTGTTTGGGGTCGCGAGTGGGATGAACTACTTGACCGCGATAACGAAGGTGCGCTGGTTAACTTAATGAACCGCAC
>CANLIF010000109.1 GCA_947491175.1 Actinomycetota bacterium | reverse complement strand
GTCCCAGCCCCGGTTGGTGATCCTGATGCGCCAGCGCGCGCGCTAATTTTCGATTCGGTTTATGACACCTACCGTGGTGTAGTCACTTACGTTCGAGTAATTGATGGCCGAATTCCACAGCGAGATCGCATCAAAATGATGAGCACTGGCGAAACTCATGAAACTTTAGAAGTAGGTGTAATTTCACCTGACCCAGTTTCATCCAAAGCAATTGGGGTAGGCGAAGTTGGCTATCTAATAACTGGTGTTAAGGATGTGCGACAGTCGCGAGTTGGTGACACAGTTACTCTGGCTGCCAAACCAGCAGAAGAGTCCCTAGGTGGATACCGCGATCCCGTCCCAATGGTTTTCTCAGGCCTTTATCCTCTTGATGGTTCTGCTTATCCTGAACTGCGCGAAGCGCTAGACAAACTAAAACTCAATGACGCAGCACTAGTTTACGAACCAGAAACTTCAGTAGCACTTGGCTTTGGATTCCGCTGTGGCTTCCTAGGCCTACTTCACTTAGAGATTGTGCGAGAGCGACTGGAGCGAGAATTTAACCTGGATTTAATTTCAACGGCTCCCAATGTGGTTTATCGCGTCGTGATGGATGATGGCAAAGAAATTATCGTCACCAACCCGAGTGAATTCCCAGGTGGCAAAGTTGCAGAAGTTAATGAACCAGTTGTGCGCTCGACAATTCTCACCCCAAGTGAATTTGTCGGGTCCATCATGGAGCTTTGCCAAACTCGTCGCGGCAACTTATTAGGTATGGATTACTTGTCTGAAGATCGCGTAGAAATGCGATACACACTTCCCTTGGCTGAAATTGTTTTTGACTTCTTTGATCAACTTAAATCAAAAACTCGTGGATATGCATCGCTTGACTATGAACCAACCGGTGAGCAGTCTGCAGATCTTGTGAAAGTCGATATCTTGCTGCATGGCGATCCAGTTGATGCCTTCAGCGCAATCGTGCATCGAGATAAGGCCTACAACTACGGCGTAGCAATGGCGGCCAAGTTGAAGGAATTAATTCCAAGACAACAGTTCGAAGTCCCAATTCAGGCAGCGATTGGTGCTCGAATTATTGCTCGCGAAACAATTCGGGCAATTCGTAAGGATGTTTTGGCAAAGTGTTACGGTGGCGACATTTCCCGCAAGCGCAAACTTTTGGAAAAGCAAAAAGAAGGTAAGAAGCGCATGAAGATGGTGGGAAGAGTCGAAGTCCCACAAGAGGCATTTATTGCTGCGCTTTCTACCGACGACAACGCTGCAAATGTAAAGGCGAAGTAATGTCAGAATCACTGGGGTCCGCAAAGGTTCTATCGCTGAATGTAGTCAATGCCGTTATCCCTGATGTTGGCGGAGCCGTCGGCATTACTGCAATTGATAAACGATCAGTATCAGATTCCCGCCAAGTTACCACTGCTGGTGTTGCGGGTGATCAGCGTTCAGACATTCCCAATCACGGTATGCCAGAACAGGCGGTTTATGCTTACGCGCGTGAGGATTACGAATGGTGGGAAGCCGAGCTCGCCACTGAAATTCCAGCTGGAAAATTCGGCGAGAACTTAACCACCGTCGGAATCGATGTAACGAATGCAGTTATTGGTCAGACTTGGCGCATTGGCACCACGCTGTTGCAAGTCACAGGTCCACGCATACCTTGTGGCACATTTGCTCGTTGGATGAATGAAGATAAATGGGTTAAACGTTTTATGGCTGAAGGTATGTCAGGCGCATACTTCCAAGTTCTTGAGTCTGGGCAGATTGCGGCAGGGGACGAGATCAAGATTGAATCAACCCCAGAGCATGGCGTAACGGTAAGTGATGTTTACCAACTTGTTGCCGGCGATCGAGATCCAGAACGCCTTGCTCGAGTAATTAGTTGTCCCGAACTTCCCGAAGAAATGCGCACTCAAGTTGCGGGTTACAACAAGTAACTAATGCGTACTTTAAGCGCCTACGTTCACATTCCATTCTGCGCTTCCAGATGTGGATATTGCGACTTCAATACTTATACGGCTGCCGAATTACAGCGAGACGGAACTTCAATTACTGCGGTAACTTACCCAGATCGAGTTATTGCCGAAGTTAACTGGTTACGTCAAAGCGATGCTTCAGATGATCGAGCCTTAAGCACGATCTTTTTCGGTGGTGGCACACCAACTTTGATCGACTCAAAGGAACTGGTAAGAATTTTGCAGTCTTTGAAAACAGAATATGGATTTACTGATGACATTGAAGTTACAACTGAGGCCAATCCTGATTCGGTAACCCAGCAAGATTTAGAAATTCTTCGTGCAGGTGGATTCACCAGAATTTCATTTGGGCACCAAAGCAGTTCCACAAAAGTTCTTGCCTTGCTAGAGCGAACTCACACTCCGGGAAAAACTTGGCAAGCAGTCAGCGATGCTCGAATTGCCGGCTTTGAACATGTCAGCGTGGATTTGATATATGGCAGCCCTGGCGAATCAGATGAAGACTTAAGTGAGACATTAGATCAAGTTGCGGCGGCCGATGTTGATCACGTCAGTGCTTACTCCTTAATCGTTGAACCAGGTACCCGACTAGCTGCTCGCGTGGCGCGGGGCGAGATTCCAAACCCAAGTGATGACGTGGCAGCGCACCGTTACGAATTAATTGATTCAAAGCTTCAAACTCTCGGAATGACTTGGTATGAAGTGAGCAACTGGTCCAAACCAGGTGGGGAATGTAGACACAACATTGCTTACTGGCGAAACCAAGACTGGCTAGGAATTGGACCTGGCGCTCACGCCCACACTGCAGGAACTAGGTCTTGGAATCTAAAGCACCCAGCCGCTTGGGCCGCCCGAGTTGACGAAGGTGTTTCCGCAACTGCTGACCTTGAAGTTTTGGAGCCATCAGACATAAATCACGAGGACATCATGCTTGGCTTGCGACTGCGAGAAGGTTTAGCGCTTTCGGTATTAGGTGACACAGGACTTACTCAGGCCCAGCTCGCTGTAACTGAAGGGTTGCTAGACCCGGCTAGTTTTACTGAAGGTAAAGCAGTCCTTACATTTCAAGGCCGACTGTTAGCCGATGGCTTAGTCGCACGTCTGTGGGCCTAACCAAGGTTAGACTGGCACTCGATACTTGTGAGTGCTAGGAGTTGCGATGGAAGACCGTAAATTAGCGGTTTTGCGAGCCATCGTTGACGACTATGTCCAAACTCATGAGCCAGTTGGATCCAAAGCTCTAGCAGATCGCCATTCTCTTGGAGTATCTTCGGCCACGATTCGCAATGACATGTCTGCGCTTGAAGAAGATGGCTACATCAGTGCGCCACACACCAGCGCCGGGCGGATCCCAACTGATAAGGGTTACCGCCTATTTGTCGACAAACTCAATGCAATCAAGCCGATGTCACAACCAGAACGTAAAGCCATTCAATCTTTCCTAGATCAAGCAGTTGATCTCGATGATGTTATGAATCGAACTGTTCGTTTGCTATCCCAATTAACAAAGCAAGTTGCTTTGGTTCAGTATCCATCGCTTGGGCGAAGTTCAGTTCGACACATTGAACTTGTCAGTTCGGGTGGAACCAAACTCCTATTAATTCTGATTGCTGACACTGGAAGAATTGAACAGCGCACGGTTGAAATGATGAGCAAAGTCTCAGATGATTTCCTACATGATTTGCGAACTCGATTAAATGTTGCTTTAGATGGTCAACTATTTACTGAGGTACCCGATCGTTTAGTTGGGTTAGCCGAGCATTTTGCCCTGGAATTTAGGCCAGCAGTTAATTCTGTTGTGGCAACAATTTTGGACGCAGTTATTTCGCAAAATGAAGAACGTGTTGTTGTCGGTGGAACTTCTAACTTGGCTCGGGTGGGAGAGGACTTCACAACTGCAGTTGGCCCAGTGCTCGAGGCGCTAGAGGAGCACGTTGTTTTGCTTAGGTTATTTGGTGAGGCCGCAGAACCAGATTCACTCACAGTTCGAATTGGTCATGAGAATCCAGTTGAAGAATTGCAGCGCGCCTCGGTTGTAACAGTTGGTTACGGATCTGGTGATCAAGCTCTGGCAACCATGGGAGTGCTGGGACCAACCCGAATGGATTATGCAGGTTCCATGGGCGCAGTTAGAGCAGTTGCGAAATATGTCGGCCAGATTTTGAAGGAACAGTAATCATGGCTGACTATTACAAAGTCCTGGGTGTAAACCGAGAAGCAACGCCGGAAGAGATTAAGCGCGCATATCGAAAACTTGCCCGCGAGCTTCATCCAGATGTAAATCCAGGTGCCGAAGCTGGCGAACGCTTTAAAGACGT